>JASLHQ010000160.1 GCA_030152265.1 Savagea sp. | reverse complement strand
AGCGTTATTGAAAATTAAAGAAGCGCTCGACACGAAAGAATTAAATGACATTCGAGTGAAGTATCTCGGGAAAAAAGGTCCAATTACCGATTTATTAAAAGGGATGGGAAAACTTCCAGCGGAAGAACGTCCAAAAATGGGGCAATTGGTGAATGTCATTCGTGAAGAAGTAACGACGTTTTTAGAAAGTAAAAAAGCGGCTTTAGAAGAGCAAGCATTGAACGAACAATTAGCAAAAGAAACGATCGACGTCACATTACCAGGTCGTCCGGTCAATGTCGGAAACCATCACCCGATTACACGTGTAGCAGAAGAAATTGAAGATTTCTTCTTAAGTATGGGGTATGAAATTGCGGAAGGTCCAGAAGTAGAACGTGACTTTTACAACTTCGAAGCTTTGAACTTACCGAAAGATCACCCAGCACGCGATATGCAAGACTCATTTTACATTTCAGAAGAGACATTATTGCGTACACATACATCGCCTGTTCAAGCGCGTACGATGGAGAAAAAAGAAGGCGCACCAATTAAAATTATTTGTCCAGGTAAAGTGTACCGCCGAGATTCAGATGACGCGACACATTCACACCAGTTCTCACAAATTGAAGGACTCGTCGTCGGAGAAAATATTCGCATGAGCGATTTAAAAGGAACGCTCGATCTATTTGCGAAAAAGATGTTCGGTGAAGAGCGTGAAATTCGTTTACGCCCAAGCTTCTTCCCGTTTACAGAACCTTCTGTTGAAATGGACATTTCATGTTTCAAGTGTGGTGGAGACGGTTGTAACGTATGTAAACAAACAGGCTGGATTGAAATTTTAGGCGGTGGAATGGTTCACCCGAACGTTCTCGAAATGGCAGGATACGATTCGAAAACGATGACAGGATTCGCATTCGGTATGGGTCAAGAGCGTATTGCGATGTTGAAATACGGAGTGGAAGATATCCGTCATTTCTTCACGAACGATATGCGCTTCATCTCACAATTCGGACGAACAGAACAATAAGGAGGAACGGAACATGTTAGTATCTACGAAATGGTTAAACGATTACGTCAAAATAGATGATCAAGATGTGTTTGAACTTGCGGAGCGCATTACACGTTCAGGAATTGAAGTCGATGCGGTACTCGTGCGCGGACACAATATGCAAAATGTTGTCGTCGGAGAAGTAGTGGAATGTGAAAAACATCCAGAAGCGGACCGATTAAACATTTGTCAAGTGAACGTCGGAGGAGAAGAGCTTCAACAAATTATTTGTGGAGCGCCGAACGTAGCGAAAGGACAAAAAGTCATTACAGCTTTACCAGGAGCTGTCCTTCCAGGTAACTTTAAAATTAAAAAAGCGAAACTGCGCGGTGAAGCTTCTCACGGTATGATTTGTTCACTTCAAGAACTCGGAGTAGAAGGAAAAGTCGTCGCGAAAGAATTCGCAGAAGGCATTTACGTCTTACCAGAAGATGCGAAAGTTGGCGATTCAGCGCTTAACTACATCGGATTAGACGACGTCGTCTATGAGTTCGATTTAACGCCGAACCGTTCAGATGCACTGAGCATGCTCGGTGTCGCATTTGAAGTAGGAGCAATTTTAGATCGACCAATCCAAATGCCTACGGTGCAATACGATCCGATTTCAGAACGAGCATCGGATTATATTTCAGTCCAAATTGATGCGAAAGAACAAAACCCGTTGTACGCGGCGAAAGTTGTAAAAAATGTTAAAATCGGTCCGTCTCCAATGTGGATGCAAAACGTTTTAATGTCAGCAGGCATTCGCCCGCATAACAACGTCGTGGATATTACGAACTTCGTTTTATTAGAGTTCGGTCAACCACTTCACGCATTCGATTATGATAAATTAAACTCGAAAGAAATCGTCGTTCGTTTAGCGAAAGAAGGCGAAAAGATGACGACTTTAGACGAACAAGAACGTGAATTAACAGCGTCAGACCTCGTCATTACGAACGGTCAAGAGCCGGTCGCATTAGCGGGTGTCATGGGCGGAGGAAACTCAGAAGTGACAGAAGATACGACAACAGTCGTCATCGAAGCAGCGTACTTCGATCCAGCAACGGTGCGTCGTACGTCACGTCGACTCGGTTTACGCAGTGATTCAAGTGCACGTTTCGAAAAAGGAGTCGATCCGAACCGCGTCTTATTAGCAGGAGAGCGTGCGGCTCAATTGATGGCTCAATATGCAGGTGGAGAAGTGTGTGAAGGAACGGTTTCTATTGACGAACTCGATCGCACACCGAAACGTATTGTTTTATCACCAGACGATGTGAATAACCGTCTCGGTATGAAAATTAGTTTAACGGAAATGTTATCGATTCTCGGTCGTTTAAACATTCCGACAACAGTTGAAAATGGAAAAATGATTATCGATGCGCCGACACGTCGAGTGGATCTTGCGATTCCAGAAGACATCGTGGAAGAAATTGCGCGTATGTACGGGTATGATAACATTCCGAAAACATTACCAGTGACGGCGACAACACCAGGAAAATTAACGAACTACCAAGCGAAACGTCGCATCGTACGTCGTTATTTAGAAGGTGCTGGTTTATATCAAGCAATTACGTATTCATTAACGAGTGAAGCGAAATCACAACGTTACGCAATCGAAGAAGATACGTTGACGAAATTGATGATGCCGATGAGTGAAGAACATAGCACATTGCGTCAAAGTTTAGTGCCGAGCTTGCTCGATGTCGCAACGTACAACGTGGCACGTCGCAATGAAACAGTCCTCATGTATGAAACAGGCTCTGTTTACTTAGGAAAACAAGAAGATGGGCTTCCGAGAGAAGTGGAACGTGTCGCAGCAGTGATGACAGGTGATTGGCTTAACCATATGTGGCAAGGAGAAACGAAAAAAGTTGACTTCTTCGTCGCAAAAGGTGTCGTAGAAGGATTGTTCGCTGAACTCGGACTCGCTCAACGTGTTCGTTACGAAGCAGCATCAATCGACGGTATGCACCCTGGCCGTACAGCTCATGTTTTACTCGATGATGTCGTCGTAGGATTTGTCGGTCAAGTACATCCGACAGTTCAAAAAGAACAAGATTTGAAAGATACATTCGTCTTTGAATTGAATTTACATGCAATTTTACATGAAACAGCAGGTGCACTCGTTTACGAACAAGTATCTCGCTACCCATCCATTTCACGCGATATTGCACTCGTTGTGAAACGCGATACGACAGTGGCAACACTTCAAGAAATTATTCATGAAGCAGGCGGAAAATTATTGAAACAAGTACGTCTATTCGACCTTTATGAAGGGGACAATGTCGCAGCAGATGAAAAATCAGTCGCATTCTCTCTCACATATTTCGATCCGACACGTACATTGACGGATGAAGAAGTCGTACAAGCGCATGATAAAGTATTAAAAGCATTAACAGAAAAAGCGAACGCAACGTTGCGTGCCTAATAAAAAAGAACTCCATTTTGGAGTTCTTTTTTATGTCAATTTTTTCTTCGCTTTCAATGTATTCGCAAAATGCCATTTCGTCATACTGCGCAATACGTCTTCCCCTCGTTGTTTCCATATGTGTGCAGCGACTTGGTCGACTTTTGAGCTCGCTCCTTTCGGAATGGTGACACCTGCTATTTCTGATAAGCGGTCCATCTCTTCTAAAAAAGCGACACGAGCTAAAATGGAAGCAGCAGCGACGCTCACATGGATTTGTTCCGCTTTCGTCGCAAATAGTACACGCTCGTTCACAACCGTTGGAACGTCTGATAAGTAGCGATAGTAGGTACTCGCTTCAGCGAACTGATCGATTAAAATATAATCGTACGAAGCGCCATCCATTTTTCGCAATACGTGCAGCAATGCTTGATTGTGCATCATCCCTTTCATTTTTCCTTGGCTCATTCCAGAAGCTTGTAATTCATTATATTTCGGATTTGGTAAAACGAGTGTACTATGAACGAGGGATTCCTTTAATGCAGGTGCCATCTGTCGCATCATGTCATCAGTTAACATCTTTGAATCTTTCACTCCGTATTCTGTCAACCATCCGATTTCGGAAGCGGGAACGAAGCATGCAGTGACAGTGATCGGTCCGAAATAATCGCCCGTACCAGTTTCATCAGAACCGATTACGGAGAGTTTAGCGAGATTATCTGGTAAATGTGTCTCTGTCGTTTTTTTGCTTGGGCGCTTTGTAGAGGGAGCATTCGGAGATCCAAATTGTTGAGCGAGCTCTGTTGCGCCACTTCCTTGGAAGAGCACTTTTTTTGAATTGTAAATCGTGACCGTGACCGTTCCAACTTTAAAACAGAAGCGAACACCAGGGGCATTGCGTTCGATTTTATTCGATTGATAACGCTCGATTAATTGCTCGATTTCTCGTTCTGTCATGACGAGGGTCGTGTTGCTCAAAGAGATCCCATCCTTTTCTCGATAACAAACGTATACGTTCATTCATCATTATGTTAAAATTAGTATATCATTTTTCTTATCCAATGATTCATTTCATGGTATGATAAACATTCAATGTACAGTCGGTAGGGGGTTGAGAGTGTGGCGGATGAAGAAAAGAATCGTGTCGAAGTAGATATTTATGGACAGTCCTACACGATTGTCGGAAGAGAAAGCCGAGAACAAATGAGACTCGTCGCGACGATGGTTGATGATAAAATGCGCGAAATACGTAAAATGAATCCAGCTTTAGATAGCACGAGGCTCGCTGTACTCACCGCTGTGAACAGTGTGAACGAACAAGTGAAATTGAAAGAGCAAATAAAACAATTACAACAACAGTTGGAACAATTGAAGGGTTGACGGTCCGAGATGTTTGATATTTTAATACTTTTATTACTAGGAACGGGCATAGTGCTAGGCTTTCATAGAGGACTTATTATGCAAGCGATTCGCTTTTCTGCTTTGTGGGTTGCGATTTTAATTGCTTATCTTCTGTATCGAAAACTAGCGGCCTATTTCATTTTATGGGTTCCTTACCCGAACGTTCATGCACACGAGAAACTAGCATGGGCTTCCGCACAACTCGATTTAGACATTACGTTTTACAATGCTTTAGCATTCGTTGTGTTATTTTTCGTAAGCTATATCATTTTGTTAATCATCGTTGCGATGTTTGACTATATGCGCTACGCATACGTGATGAAATTCGAAACGAGATTTATTAGTGCGACAATCGGATTTTTAGAAATGTATTTCATTTTATTTTTTATATTTTCAGTGATGGCATTATTACCGCTCGATTTTGTACAAGGGATTGTCAATCGCTCATTTTTCATGAGAATGATGTTTGAACATACGCCATTATTGTCGCGTATTATGCAAAATTGGTGGTTTTCGTATATGACAAATTAAGCTTCCCACATTGAGCGGGGAGCTTTTTTCGAGGTGAGGAAATGGACAAAAAAACAATTATTCGTACGTTAGAACAAATTGCATTACACATGGAACTACTCGGGGAAAACCCGTTTAAAATATCCGCATTCCGTAAAGCAGCGAACACTTTAGAATTAGATGGGCGCAGCTTGGCAGAAATGGACAATATTTATGAGTTGAAAGGAATCGGAAAAAGTACAGGAACCGTCATTCGTGATCTCGTTGAAAAAGGAGAGTCTGAAACTTTAAAAGAATTGGAACAACAAGTTCCGAAGTCGATGTTAGATATGTTGAAAATTCCTGGACTCGGTGGAAAGCGCATTGCTAAAATTCGTGAAGCGTTAGGAATTGAATCGATCGAAGCGCTATACGAAGCAGCGAAAGCGAATGAAATTAGTCAGTTGCCCGGATTCGGAAAAAAGACCGAACAAAACTTTATCGAAGCGATTGAACAATTGAATGAGCGCAGCGATAAACATCCGCTCTGGCTCGTTGAAAAAATGGTGAAAGAAGTAACGGCTGCACTCGATCAAATTGCAGAGGTGGAAAAGTACGAAGCGACAGGAAGTTATCGTCGTCGTGAAGAGGAGAGTAGCGATTTAGATTTCATCGTCGTGACAGCACAACCAGAAGCGGTGACTGACCAAATGAAAGAGTTATTGCCAATCGACTCCATTATCGGCAGTGGGGAAGCGAAATTTTCTTTCACCGCCCGTTTTGATGAATATGTCGATGTCGACATTCGTTTTGTAAAAGTGGAACAATTTGCAACAGCAATTCACCATTTCACAGGCTCGAAAGACCATAATGTGAAAATGCGTCAACGTGCGAAAGAACGCGGTGAGAAAATTAGTGAATACGGTGTCACTTTAGAAGATGGCACGGTGCAAACATTCGAGACGGAAGAGCAATTTTTTAATCACTTTGATTTGCCATTCATCCCACCGAACTTACGTCAAAATGGGACAGAGTTAGAGAAGTTAGACGAAATGGAGCGCATGGTGAAGCTTGAGCATATTAATAGCGATCTTCATATGCATACGACGTGGTCAGACGGTGCATTTTCTATCGGTGAAATGCGAGAAGCTTTGAAATCAAAAGGATACACACATGCGGTCATCACCGACCACTCGCAATATTTAAAAGTAGCGAACGGATTAACACCGGAGCGTTTACTCGAACAACAAAAAGAAATTACAGCGTCGAATACAGATGATTTTTTATTGTTGAGCGGAACGGAGATGGACATTTTACCTGATGGCACTCTCGATTTCGATGATGACGTGCTCGCAAATCTTGATTTTGTGATCGCTTCGATTCACTCTAGTTTCAATCAAAAAGAAGAAGAAATTATGGATAGACTTCACGAAGCGATGAAAAATCCTCACGTCGATATGATTGCGCATCCGACAGGGCGTGTCATCGGAAAACGTGATGGTTATGCGATTAATATTCCACAATTTTTGCAGTGGGCGAAACAATATAATAAAATTGTAGAAGTGAATGCGAGTCCGTATCGTTTAGATTTAAGTGTAGAACATTTGAAATTAGCGAAAGAGCTTGGCGTATGGATCGCGATTAATACAGACGCTCATGCAATCGATCAACTCGACTATATGGAGCTTGGCGTATTGCATACACAAAAAGCGTATATTGAAAGAGAACAAGTAGTCAATACGTGGACGAAAGAGCAATTTTTAGAACGAATTGTTCAAAAATGAAAGGAAGTGTAAGACATGGATTCACGTGTCTTGAAAACTTTAGAATACGATAAAGTGATCGAACAAGTCGCAGCATTTTGTGCGACGACGATCGGAAGAGAAGCGATTCAATCGCTTCAACCTTCTAATGACTTAACGACAGTACAAGAAATGTTGAATGAAACAGACGAAGCGTTAGCAGTTTTACGCGTGAGAGGGCATGCGCCACTCGGTGGAATTTTTGATGTGAAACCACATGCGAAACGCGCACAAATTGGTGGTATGTTGTCAGCACAAGAACTGATGGAAATTGCAAGTACGATTCGAGCGAGTCGCATGATGCGTCAATTTATTGAATTGCTTGATGAAGAAAATGATATTGACGTTCCGTTACTCGTTGCTAAAAAAGATGAATTACCAATCGTCACTCAATTAGAGCATGAAATTAACCGTGCGATTGATGATAACGGAAAAGTGTTAGATAGCGCGTCGAGTACGTTACGTAATATCCGGCAAAAATTACGCACAGCAGAATCGCGTGTCCGCAGTCGTTTAGAAAGTTATACACGTGGTGCGAACGCGGCGAAAATGTTGTCGGATTCGATCGTTACAATTCGAAATGATCGCTTCGTCTTACCGGTAAAGGCGGAGTACCGTTCGCATTATGGCGGCATTATTCACGATATGAGTGCATCGGGTCAAACGTTGTTTATCGAACCAGATAGCGTCGTGCAAGCGAATAACGACATTCGTGAGCAAAAGATGAAAGAGAAGGAAGAAATCGATAAAATTTTAATGGCTTTGTCTGAACTCGTCCAAGCAGTCGCACATGATTTATTTACGTTAACAGATGTGCTCGCAGCATTTGACATCATCTTTGCGAAAGCGCGTTACGGAACGGAACATAAATGTACGAAGCCCGAAGTGAACGACGAAGGATACATGAAATTGACGAAAGCTCGTCACCCATTGCTTCCAATGGAAGAAGCGGTAGCGAATACGATTGAGTTTGGGGACGAAGTGACGACAATCGTCATTACAGGACCGAACACAGGTGGTAAAACGGTGACGCTTAAAACAGTCGGTCTTTGTACGCTCATGGCGCAATCTGGTCTTCCGATTCCAGCGCTCGACGGTTCAGAAGTAGCTGTTTTCGAATCGATTTATGCGGATATCGGAGATGAGCAGTCGATCGAACAAAGTTTAAGTACATTTTCTGCTCATATGGTAAACATTGTTAGTATTTTAAAAAAGTTTAACGAACGTTCACTCCTTCTATTTGATGAATTAGGATCAGGGACAGATCCGCAAGAAGGAGCAGCGCTTGCGATTGCGATATTAGATGAAGTGCACGGTACAGGAGCACGCGTCATGGCGACGACGCATTACCCTGAATTGAAAGCATATGGCTACAATCGTCCAGGTGTTGTCAATGCGAGTGTCGAGTTCGATATTGATACATTGAGTCCGACGTACCGCTTGTTAATTGGAGTTCCAGGGCGCAGTAATGCGTTCGAAATTTCAGACCGTCTCGGTTTACAACATCACATTATCGACCGAGCGCGCTCATTTACGGGTGAAGATCGTGGCGAAGTGAATACGATGATCGCAAGTCTTGAGAAAAGCCGTGTCGATGCCGAAAAAGATGCGGAGCGCATGGCGAAACAACTAGCAGAAGCGGAGCGATTACGTGAAGAACTCGAACGAGAATTAGAAGAGCTTCGCAAAAATGAAGAGCGCCTCGTCGAAAAAGCAGCGAATCGTGCAGAAAAAATCGTCGCGAAAGCGGAAGCAGAAGCAGAAGAAGTAATGCAAGAGCTGCGTGATTTAAGGCTGTATGCACGCGCTGACGTTAAAGAACACGAACTAATTGAAATGCGCAAACGTTTAGAAGGGGCAAAACCAGAACGAGTGAAGAAAGAAGGCCCTAAAAAGACGACGATGCGTCCGTTAAAAGTCGGTGATGAAGTGAAATCGCTCGACTACGGTCAAAAGGGTACACTCGTTGATAAGCTAGATGATGGACAATGGGTCGTACAAATCGGTATATTAAAAATGAACTTACATGAAGATCGTTTAGAATATGTGAAACCTGAAAAAGAACAAAAACCTGTCACGACGGTACAACGTCACCGAGCACCAGCTAAAATGGAGCTCGACCTTCGAGGAATGCGCTATGAAGAAGCGATTCAACGAACTGAACAATATATTGATGACGCACTTTTAGCAAATTTACATCAAGTATCAATCATTCACGGTAAAGGGACAGGTGCTTTAATGAAAGGTGTTCAAAAAGTATTGAAGCGCCATTCGCGCGTAAAAGAATATCGTTTCGGTGAAGCGGGAGAAGGCGGATACGGTGTAACTGTCGCAACGTTGAAATGATGAAGGAGAATCTTCTATGATGAAAACGAATTTTTGGTCCCATCCACTCGTTGAAACGGCGGGCTATTTTAGTGTAGTTGTCCTTTGTTTGATCGTTTCAATGGTTTTGTTTGAAATGGTGACGAAATATAATAACTGGGAAGAAATTAAAAATGGCAACTTATCTGTCGCGCTCGCAACAGGTGGAAAAATCTTCGGTGTTGTAAACATTTTCCGCTTTTCGATTCAACAACATACTTCGTTGCCGACGATGATCGGATGGGGATTGTACGGTTTTACTTTACTCGTTTTCGCTTATTGGCTCTTTGAATTTTTAACACCGAAATTTCATGTGGATGAAGAAATCGAAAAGGATAACCGTGCGGTCGGATTTATTTCAATGGCTATTTCAATTAGTTTATCGTATGTTATCGGGGCAAGTATTGCATAGGAGTCGATTAAATCAATGGAACGTTTATCTAAAATACTCATATTAGCTTGTGTCATTTTCATCGCTATCGGTATCTATTGGATGATGACGAACAGTCCGTCTTAAAGGATGAAAATGCTAGTGAACCTTTGCGTTTACTAGCATTTTTTTTGTTATCATTATATAATATACGTATAAACGATTGTTTCGTTGATTGTAAGCGTATTCAATTGTGAGAGAACATGGTACAGAAGGGGGAAGAGAAATGACGGAAAAAATTTGGCTTAAACAATATCCAGAAGAAATTCCAAAAGAGATTCAGTATGACGAAAGGACACTTCAATCTTATTTGAGTGAAGCTGGGGAAGAAGCGAATGATCAAATCGCGATTCATTTTATGGGGATAGAATTAACTTATGCCGAAATGATTCGTTCAGCTATGCGATTAGGAGCGTATTTACAAAAAGT
>JASLHQ010000062.1 GCA_030152265.1 Savagea sp. | reverse complement strand
CGAAATAACCAGGCTGATGGTTGCTCGGTAGCGATATGAATCCACTGTTCAATCGCTTTTGAAAATGTCACTTGCACGATATCTTCCGCATCTTCTCGCGGACAACCGAGCTTGCGCAAATAATTAAAAATGAGTTGCGCTTTCTCTTCGTAAAGCTGTTCTAATGTCTGTTCGGCCACTCCTTTTCCCCCTTTCACCTTTATAACGAATGACGAACGAAAAAGTATACACTTTTTTAAAAAATAAAAAAAGACATCGCTTTATACGATATCTTTTCCCTACTTTTTCTATTCAAAAACAACTACGTGCGCGGATAGTCTCGATCGTTCCATTCATAGTCGAGCTGCTTTCCTCGGACGAGAAAATCTTCATACGTTATGGCAAGTGCTTCATGAGGTGCTCTCGCATCCGTCGTCGCATCGAAATAGACGTACTGACCGTCAATATTAACGAGATTCCATGCATGCCCTTCCCCGTCACTCACGCCTTGAACGTAATAATTTTCGATCTGAATAGCGTCCAATAAAGCGACGAATAGTCTAGCGAATCCTTCGCATACAGCGATTCGTTCGGTCAGCGCTCCATAAGCAGTATTCGACAAATGATAGCCATATGCATTGATTCCCGCTTCTCGTTCTGCTAAATCTTCATCGTACACAACTTGCGTCACCACTTCATCATAGAGCGCTTTGACACGTTCTGTATCGGTCATATCACGGTGAGTGACGCGATGAACCATTTGTTTCACTTCTCGTTGAACGATTTGTCGCTGTCGTTCAATCTCTTCTCGTGGAAGTTCATAATCAAACCGAATTTCTCCTTCGTCCTCATCTTCCCATAACTCCCAACTGTCCACATACGTCTCTTCCCGACTACATTCGACGAGACATTCAATCATGTCATCCATCGTTTCTCCATCGATGTCTTGTAGAGAAAAAACATAACTCTGAGCGCCGTGCATCATTTCTCGTTTTACTTCTTTATAAAGGGTGGGATATTGTTCAGCCCAACGCTTCTCGGTCATCGTCACCCATTCCTCGTATAAAGGCGAGCGTTTTCGATTTCCTAAAACATATGTTGTGATGAAAATAATGAGTATCACTCCGAACAGCACCATAGGAACACCCCTACTGCAGTATATAACAAAACATGCAAAGAAAGTATGATTCGCTTCCTTTGCATGTTTCACATTAAGCCATTTTTTCTTGTTTAAAGAACGCTTCTCGTTGATGAGGATGTTTGTCGAGCATCATTTGTTCCGGTTTAATTCCTGCAGCTCGTAAAATCTCAATATTTTGCTCTAAAAATTGATCGCTGCCGACGATGTAAAATAATCCGTCTCGATCTTCCGCTAACTGTTTCACACGCTCGTAATAGTCCGCGCGATTGTCGACAAATTCCGAAATGAGCTGATGATGTCCTTCTACCGATTCAAAAACATTCGGATATAAATAATCTTTCGTTGAGTCAACGTTTAAAGAATAAAGTTTCTCAATTCCTGTTTGGTCTTCTAAATATTGCAAAATGAGCGGACGGAATGTCGCAAGTCCTACTCCTGATGATAATAAATAGACGTTTGGAATGTGTCGTTGAAACGGAACGTTCGATGACGTTTTAAAAATCGCTACTTTTTCGCCTCGCTCCATATCGCGCAAAATCGACTTAAACTCTGAACATTGTTCTTTAATACGTGTCGTAATTCCGATGTAATTCTCATTTGGCAATGTGGAAATCGACATGTGACGAATGAGGCTGCGATTCGGTTTTTCTCCTGCGTTAAATCCTTCTAAAGCGAAATGTGTATGCGCCCCTTCTTCCCACGTAAACCCTTCTGGCACTTTCAATAAATACGTTTTTACTTGTGGTGTTTCCTCAATAATCTCTTCAATCGTCGTCCAATAAATTTGCATATTCATTCTCCTTCACTCGATGTTACCGCTCACTATACATGTATTGATAATCATTCTCAACATAAATGCACGTAAAAAAGAGAGATTTTATCCAAAAATGGACAATCTCCCGATTTTTCTCGTTCAGCCTTTTAAATCGCTCGTTTTCTTCCTATTTTTCTAATTAAGCTTATAACGAATAACCGCTCCTGTTTTAGCATCATACGCTTGAATATTTCCAGTATGAGGAGGATTCAGTTGAATGAAACTTTGTTCAAATTGTTGAACGATTTGCCCCTCTTTTTCCACTTCTTCCGTCGGAAACCATACGTACTCATAGCGCAAATCTTCTCGCCACTTTGCTTTCACATCTTCCAATAAGACGAGCGGTTCGGCGCATTGTTCGATTGTATCGTATAAAGCATGTGTCATGTGCGCTTCTTCTACTTTTTGTAAAGATTGATTCCATTGCACGAGCATAGAGTCGCCAACGGGTAACTGTTTATACGTGCGGGATACATGAACGTGAACGACTTCTTCTTCGATGAGGACATGTTCGACGCGTAAAGGGGCATCATGAATGTGCGTCCGAATCCATTCGATCGTCAGCTCTCCCCATCGTTCTTCTTCCGACGTTAACTCGGAAACAGCGGGATTTTGTACTTCGCCGTTCATTTCTACAACGGGCATCCCGTAAGAAACGTCATACACGAGATGATACGCATCATCCCCTCCGACAAAATCGTCTTGCGACACGTACAACCAGCGCAACGTCCATTTTGTCGCTTCTGCAACACGAGTCGCTAATTGTTTTGGTGTCGTGTGTACGTGAGAAGGAACGATTTCATACGCTACACTCGGAGCGCTGATCATTTCAATGACGCCGTCTAAACGAAGAACGATACCGAATCCGTAAGACTCCAGCCTTTGTTGTTCATGCGTGAAATGAAGCGTCACATAATATTGGTCGTCCACTCGCACGCTCGTCACGTCCGTCGAAGTCGTCACATAATCCCCGTATACATGCATGAGCAACTTGCGACCTCGTCGTTCGAGCGTCTCACGATTTAGCTGCTCTTGCATCGGCACATCAGTTGTCGCCATATAATAAATGAGAGGATACGGCGCATCTTCTCGGTATTCATAAATGCCGATTTCCTCTCCATCCTTCTTCACTATCCCGTCTTCACATGTCGCTCGTAATAGATGCGCAAGTTTCGTCAACATTGATCTCGTCTCCCTTCTCGTAAAATAGAAGAAGAGAAATAAACTTCTCCCGTTACCGCATCAATCGCTGTCGGCATGTCAA
>JASLHQ010000012.1 GCA_030152265.1 Savagea sp. | reverse complement strand
TGCTTCATGCTTATGAACACAGGCGAAAAAGCGGTACAATCGGACAACGGTTTGTTAACGACAATCGCTTGGGGATTAGACGGTAAAGTAGAGTATGCGTTAGAAGGAAGTATTTTCGTCGCAGGTAGTGCGATTCAATGGTTGCGTGACGGACTTCGCATGTTCCGTTATTCACCAGAAAGTGAAGAGTATGCACGTCGCGTTGAATCGACAGACGGTGTGTACGTCGTCCCTGCATTTGTAGGACTCGGTGCACCGTATTGGGATAGTGAAGCGCGCGGTGCGATTTTCGGAGTGACACGTGGAACGACGAAAGAACACTTCATCCGTGCGACACTCGAATCACTTGCTTACCAAACGAAAGACGTGCTCGATGCGATGGAAAAAGACTCAGGCATTTCATTAAAACGTCTGCGCGTCGATGGTGGAGCAGTTGGCAATAACTTACTTATGCAATTCCAGTCAGACTTACTTCAAGTTCCGGTCGACCGTCCGATTGTAAAAGAGACGACAGCACTCGGTGCAGCATATCTCGCAGGTCTTGCGGTAGGTTTCTGGAAAGATAAACACGAAATTGCAGCTCATTGGAAAGTGGATGAAAAGTTCGAACCAGAAATGGAAGAAGCACGTCGTGATGAGTTGTACGAAGGATGGCAAAAAGCAGTCAAAGCGACAATGATGTTTAAATAAATAGAACGAACCCCCTCTAGTAAAAAAACTAGAGGGGGTTTTCATTTAACAAGTTTGATTTAATTGTACGAGTGAAGCATGGATGGATTGGGTATGAGCAATCTTTCTTTTCGTTTTCATTTGTTAAATGAACGTCAGATTGATAACGTTGCATAATATTTTTTAATCATATAGTCAGTCTTTTAGATTTTGAAATCGAGAAGGGTATTAATTAAAAAAATTGATAGAAGGTGGACGGAAGAAAAGACTTTTTGAATCTGCTACAATAGAGAGAAAGAGTATAAAGGGGAGAGATGCGTATGGAATTACTCACATTGTGCGATGCAAAAGGAAAGTTGAATATGCAAACAGTAGGCTATTCACCGATTCCTCATATTGATGCGAATGTGAAACGTCGCCTCTTCCGTCGGAAAAATTGGAACCATTGGATCGTTTATGGAGAAGAAGCTGTACTCACTTTTTTAATTGCAGACTTCAGTCATACTGTCATCGGATTAGTCTCTTTTTTTGATTTAGAAACAGATCGTTTTTTAATGGAAAAAGTAGACGTTACCTTCAATCGACAGATGGAATTAGGGAGTCATCCGAGTCATTCCTCACATTTCATCCATGATAATTTAGCGATTCAATGTTTACGTGAAGAAGCGATGACGAATTTAGTCGTGAAAGTTTCTTCATTTGATGGAGAATCATTCGAAACGGATTTAAAAGTTGAGCATCCTTCCCAAGATGAGTCGTTAAATGTCGTGATCCCAACGACGATAGAAGAATATCAAATGACTTCGAAACAGTTAACATTACCAACGTCTGGAACGGTTACGTTAGGTGATCGTCAATACAATTTTCACCCTGACTATAGTTTCTCTGTTTCGAATATGATGCGTGGAATTTGGGGACGCAAAGTGGAATGGTGTTGGGGTGTCGCTTCTCAAAAAGTAGGAAATGAAAGAGTCGGACTCAATTTATCTAATGGGTGGACAGACGGTAAAGGGTATACAGATAACGGTGTCATCATCGATGGAAAACTTCATATTATTAATGAAGAGTTGCAGTTTTTGTTCGACCCAGCGAATGTGAGTGACACGTGGGGCATTAAAACGAAATATTCGACGCGCGTCCAATTAACGTTCACACCTTTCTTTGAAGAAAATGATGTATTCCGAATGAAGTTAGGAAAGTTGAAAATTCAAAGAGTGAAAGGATATTTTGACGGCATTATCGAGCTAGATAATGGGCAGCCGTTGCGTGTACGACAGCTGTTAGGAACGATCGAGCGAACGGTTGGGAAATGGTAATGTTTAAATGGAGAAAATACGGGAAAACATTCACTGTACAAGAAGTAAATTTTTTAAATTTGAAAGGCAGTGAAATGGTATGAAAAACAAACAGTTAACGATGAGCGCACTCATTTTATCAGGAGCACTCGTACTCGGGGCTTGCGGTAATGACGGAAATAAGGAAGCGCCAGAACCAGACCAACAAGTGACACCGCCGACGACAGAGCAAGAAGATAATGCAGTAGAAACGCCGGAAGTTGAAACGGAAACACCTGCTACAGAGTCTCAAACAGGAGAAGTGGCAGCGACAAACTTTGAAAAGTTTGAAGTAGAAATCGATGTCGACGGGAAAGATGCGGTCGATTTAGAATATGATAAAAATGATCCGACAGACAATGAATATAAAAACTACGTTACGAATGAAGCGTTTAAAGGAGCGGACGCAACTGCGAAAGTAGAAGAGTTCGTCAATGCTTTACAATTAACAGAAAAAAGTAGCGAAGAAGAAGTGATCGCTGAAGTGACGAAAGCGTTAGGCATCGACGCATATTCGAAAATTGAAGTCGAATACAAATATGCAGACGGTACGAAAGTAGAAGTAAAAGATAAAAAATAATGAATGAAAATGGCGGTTCTCTATTATAGAGAGCCGCCATTTTTTTGTTGTTGCAACATGTCGTAATAAATGCCACGTTTTTCAATGAGTTGTTGTTGAGAGCCACTTTCGACGATGCGCCCATCTCGTAAGACATAAACTGTATCCGCTTGACGAACAGTGTTCAAACGGTGAGCGATGACGAAGCTCGTCCGTCCTTCCATCAATCGTTCGAGCGCTTCTTGAATGTGCAATTCTGTCAATGTATCGATACTGCTCGTCGCTTCGTCTAACAGTAAGATTTTCGGATTCGCGACAAATGCGCGGGCGATTGATAACAATTGCCGTTCACCTTGCGATAATTGTCCGCCATCTGATTCAATCATCGTATCATATCCGTCAGGTAGCTTCATAATGAAGTCGTGTGCGTTCGCTCGTTTTGCGGCTTCGACAATGTCCGATTCCGTTGCGTCGAGACGTCCGTATCGGATGTTATCGCGAACGGTCATTTCGAATAAAAAAGAATCTTGCAAAACGAAGGCCATTTCACTTCGTAAAGAAGAACGGGCAATCGTGTCGATCGGTCGTCCGTCGATATAAATCGTTCCAGAAGAAGTATCATAAAATCGGCTAATGAGCTGCATAATTGTCGTTTTTCCTGCACCAGTAGGACCAACGAACGCCACCGTTTCACCACGTTTCACGTGAAACGATAAATTGTGAACGATCGTCGTGTCATCGTACCCGAACGAAATGTTCTCAAATCGTACATCTCCTTGAATGACACCACTCTCCAATACGTCACCATCATCTTTCTCTTCCTCTTCATCCATTAAAACGAAGACACGCTCCGCTCCTGCTAATGCGGAAAGAACCGTATTAAATTGGTTTGCTAAGTCATTGAGCGGTCGAGTAAATTGACGCGCGTATTCGGAGAAAATGACGATCGTTCCAATCGTCACGAGTCCATCTCCTCGCAAGGCGAGCCATCCGCCGACACCTGCGACGATTGCGAATGAGGCGTTGTTTAAAAAGTTCATCACTTTCGGAATGTATCCCGAATACGTATGCGCCCAAAAGCCACGCAATTTTAACGCTTCACTTTTTTGTTGGAACTGTTCTAACATGCGCGCTTCTTGTGAAAAAGTTTTCACGACCGCTTGTCCTGAAATCGACTCCTCGATAAAACCGTTCAATTCTCCGAGAGCGCGT
>JASLHQ010000231.1 GCA_030152265.1 Savagea sp. | reverse complement strand
TTGACCCATTACTTCGTCCGCGAAGTTTTCTTCACGTTTTTCTAAACCTTCTCCAACTTCGTAACGAACGAATTTCACTAATTTACCACCTGTTGCTTCAACGAATTTACCAACTTTTTGGTCTCCGTCTTTAACGAATGGTTGCTCAAGTACACAGATTTCTTCGAAGAACTTGCCGAGGCGACCTTCTACCATTTTCGCAACGATATTTTCTGGTTTACCTTCGTTAAGTGCTTGTTCTGTTAATACTTTACGCTCACGCTCTACTTCTTCAGCAGAAACTTCGTCGCGTGAGATGTATTTTGGGTTCATTGCAGCGATGTGCATTGCAACGTCTTTCGCTGCTGTTTCATCTGTTGAACCTTCGAGTAATGTTAATACTGAAATACGTCCGCCCATGTGTAAGTATGGTCCGAATGCGTCAGCATCTGTTTTTGTCATAATTTCGAAACGGCGAAGCGTAATTTTCTCACCGATTTTTGCAACTGCGCTAGAGATGTGATCTGCAACTGTTGCACCGTTTGACATTGTTGAAGCTTCAGCAGCTTCTACGTCAGCTGGTTTGTTCGCTAAAAGGTGTTCAGCGATTTCTTGTACTAATGTTTGGAATGCGTCGTTTTTCGCTACGAAGTCTGTTTCAGCGTTAATTTCGACGATGACTGCTTCGTTGCCGTTAACGAGTACTGAAGTAGTACCTTCTGCTGCGATACGGTCAGCTTTTTTCGCTGCGCTTGCAAGTCCTTTTTCACGTAAGAAGTCTACTGCTGCGTCCATGTCACCGTCAACTTCTGTTAATGCTTTTTTACAGTCCATCATACCGACGCCTGTTTTTTCACGTAATTCTTTTACCATTGCTGCTGTAATTTTAGCCATTGTATATATTCCTCCTAAGATGAATTTAACTTCTGTAAAAAAGACGATAAGGGGATCAGCCGCTTATCGTCTTTCCATTCGTAAACATCCCGTGCGATACGACATGTTCGAGCAAACGCTCACGAATGATTGTTGTGCTTCATACTTCAACGATGAAAGTCGAATTATTCTGCAGCTTCTTCAGTTGTTTCTTCTTGAGCTACTTCTTCGTCTTCACCTTGGTTTCCTTCGATTAATGCATCAGCCATTTTGCTCGTTAAAAGACGAACTGCGCGGATTGCATCATCGTTCGCAGGGATTACGTAGTCGATTTCGTCTGGATCACAGTTCGTATCGACGATTCCTACGATTGGAATATTTAATTTATTCGCTTCTGCAACTGCGATATGTTCTTTACGTGGATCTACAACGAACATAACGTCAGGTACGCGTTTCATTTCACGGATACCGCCTAAGAATTTAACGAGACGAGCGTGTTCTTTCATAAGTTCAGATACTTCTTTTTTAGGAAGTACGTCAAAAATGCCGTCTTCTTCCATTTTTTCGATTTCTTTCATGCGTGCTACACGCTTTTGAATCGTTTCGAAGTTTGTGAGCATTCCACCTAACCAACGTTGGTTAACGTAGTACATGCCTGCACGTTCAGCTTCTTCTTTAACAGCATCTTGTGCTTGTTTTTTCGTTCCGACGAAAAGAACTTGTCCTCCGTCTTCTCCAACTTGACGCATAAATTTGTATGCTTCTTCAAGTTTCTTCACCGTCTTTTGAAGATCGATGATGTAGATTCCGTTACGCTCAACGAAAATGTATGGTTTCATTTTCGGGTTCCAACGGCGTGTTTGGTGTCCGAAGTGTACACCAGCTTCAAGTAATTGTTTCATTGAAATAATAGCCATTACTAAATTCCTCCTATTGGTTGTTTTCCTCCGCAATGTTCCTCTAAAGAAACGACAGCAAGCTGCACCCTTTTCCTTATCCCGATTGCGTGTGTAGTAATACCGTAAGCTAATATATCACATACCTCTTACAGTTGCAAACTTTTTAACGATGAAATTTTAAAAGTAATTCAATTTCTGTTTTCCCACGATCGAACCGCTTCGCTAAAGCTTCAATCGACTCTCCTTCATCATAGAGACGCTTCACTTGCTCCTCATATGTCTCCTCTTTCTCTTCCACTTGAGTTTGCATTTCTTCTTGTATAGGTGACTCTATTTGCTCTTCTCGTTGTGGAATAGGGAGAGACATTTCGTTTAGTTCTTCAAATGTAGACATTTTTTTACGTTGTTCTTGAATCAGTTTCGCTTGAAGGTGAGAGGCATACGATTGGGGCGTTGCAACAAACTCATCTTCAATCGGTGGGATGACGAGTGGTTTCATCTCAGGGGTCGAATGGTTTTCCGTCTTCTTTTGTTGACGCGGGCGTTCTGTTAAACGTTCGAGAAGTTGTTCGTTTTCTTTTTTTATTTCGTCCAAATACAATTGCATTGACATTTCAAACTGTTCAACGAGCTCACGTTGTTCTTCATACAGTTGCTCATTCTTTTGCAAGCGTAAATAAAGAATGACGAGCGCGCTAAGGGTTAAAAACTGTAATAAAAATAATATGATTATCGCTGTGATCATCTATGTCGTCAAATCGATGAATGAACCTTTGTACGGATGGGATTGCGCTTTGTTTTTTTCTTCATCACGCGCACCTTTCTTCCGCTTCGATTTCATCATCTGTTCCTTTCTTTTTTTCTCTTCATCTTCGGCGCGAACTTTTGCTGTCTCTTCCGATTCAAGCACTTTTCCTTTTTTGCGCTTCTCTTCGCGTTCGACGAGCGCGCTTGCTAAATCTTGGTTTACTTGCGACTGTTGCTGCTTCTGCTCAGCAATTTTTCCAGCTTCAAATGTTTTCGGTAAAGCGATTTGTAGTTCAATTCCTTTCAAACTCATAAAATCCCTCCGTCTATTACTTCTGGTGCGAGTAAATCTTTCAATTTTAATAGCGCTTTCGAGTGGATTTGAGAAATGCGCGACGTCGATAATTCTAAAATTTCACCGATTTCCGTTAGCGTCATATCTTCCGAGTAAAAAAGTTGCAATACCATTTGTTCATTTTTGTTCAACGTTTCAATTTGTTTAATGAGCTCCTGAATCAGTTCATTTTTCATCACTTTACTTTCAGGTGTTTCTACGTGCTCATCCTCGATGAAATATTGGTGATCGGTATCGTCATCATCTTGATTCACTTTTTCATCGATCGATAAAACATTTGAGAAATAGCGCTCCTGCGTTACTTCGTACACATCATCGACTGTCCAATTTAAATGAGCCGCAATTTCCTCCGGCTCAACATGTCTTTGATATTGTTGTTCTAAATGTTGAATCGCTTCATCTAAACGTTTCGTACGCTCACGCGAAGCGCGCGATAACCAGTCTTCTTTGCGCAAGCCGTCAATGATGGAGCCACGAATGCGAAACGACGCATATGTATCAAATTTTAAATCTCGTTTTCGATCGAATTTTGTTAAAGCGTCGAACAACCCCTGTAACCCTAAGCTCATCAATTCATCTTGTGATACCGAACGAGGCACTCGTGCACGAATGCGTTGCACATGATATTGAACGAGCGGTTTATATTCGTTGACAAGAATGTCACCTGACAGAGGGTCGCGATTGTCCAGCCACTTTTCCCAATGACTATCGATCGTGCGTTCTCTATTTTTTGACACTATGCTCCGCCTCCTTTATCGATTTATAAGTAAATTATACCAATTTCCGCGAAAAAAGGCGACTGAAATTATTCAGCCACCTTTTAAATATCTTTTACCCCTTCATTCACTGTGCGAATGTTCAATAAGGAGGTTTCAGGATCGAACTCGATCGTCCGTCCTTTCGTACCTCCTACATCTTCAGCAACGATCGGGATTGAAAACTTTTTTAATTGTTCACGCACCGCTTCAATGTTTCGCGGTCCGATTCGCACAGTATCGCTAGAGCCAAATTGGAACATTTGAGCGCCACCTGCCATCTTCGCCTTGAGCGAAAATGTACGAGCCCCTTCAAGCTTCAACATTTCAATCAATGCTGGGATTCCTGTGTCTGCAAACTTTGCTACATTTACATGTGTTGATTTTCCTAAATTCGAGTCAGGCAACATGACGTGTAATAATCCTGCGATTTTGCGTGTTGAATCATAAATGACAACGCCGACACACGATCCGAGCCCAGATGTTCGAATCTTCTTCGGCCCTACGACGATGTTCATATCCGCTATTCCGACTCGAACAACGGTTTGATTTTGCATCACAATCACAACACTCCTAACGACTTAAAAATCGTCACATAGGACGGTGGATCAGGTAAGAGGAAAAATTGTCCAGCAAAACTTGATACGCCGTCTCCTTGATCTTGGGTAATACTTGTATTAATGACAATGACTTCGTCGCTATAACGTGACAATTCCACGAGGCCGAAACTGACGATTGCCCCTACCATATCGATAGCGAGCGATGGTACAGTCGGATAAATATTTAATTGCGTAAAATCAGATAGTGACGATAAGTATGATCCTGATAAAATATTCCCTAATTCTTGCAATGCTGAAGCACCGATTTCTTGCTGTTCATCGTTATGGAAATCAAATGACTCATCTTGAATTAAATTACGAATAAATTGGTTCGCTGATTCAATGGACAAGACGAAAAACATCGTCCCTGTAATTCCACCTTCAATGCGCAAATAAATACTTGCCACTTCTTTCTCTGCTCCGCCAGCTAATTCAAACATTTCATCAAATGATACGACTTCAACACTCGGTACGTGCATGTCGATTTTTTGATTTAACAATTGTGATAGTGCTGTCGCTGCATTTCCCGCACCGATATTTCCAATTTCTTTTAAAATATCTAAATGCATATTCGTAATTTCAAAATTATCGTTCATCGTTCGACACTCGCTTAATTGGTTGTAATACTTTCTCTAAGTTGAGCATTACGAGTAAACGACGGTCCACTTTCGCAACGCCTGAAATAAATTCTGATTCAACAGTGCCGACAACTTCTGGTTGTGGTTCAATCGAATCTTCTCGAATGTCGATGACATCATTCGCCATATCAACGACAAGTCCAACATCAAATTCTTCAGTCGTCACGATAATGATTCGTGAGTTATCATCCATTTCTTTTTCAGGCAAACCGAATCGTTGTCTTAAATCAACGATTGGTGTGACAACTCCGCGTAAGTTAATGACGCCTTTTACGTAATCAGGTGTATTCGGTACACGTGTAATCGATAATACTTTTTCAATCGTCGTTACGACGTCAATTGAAATGGCATATTCCTTGTCCATCAATTGGAAGACGATTACTTTCATCTCTTTTGAATCTACTATTTCTGGTGTAGTCATCGTATTCACTCCTTACCGTCATTTATTTGATTAATGAATTACATTCTACGATTAATGCCACTTGACCGTTACCTAAAATTGTCGCACCTGAAATCGCAAAGACACTTTGTAAATAGTTACCGAGAGACTTCAAGACGATCTCTTGTTGACCGATGAATGAATCGACGACAAGACCAGCAAGCTTTTCACCTTTACGTACGATGACGACAGACTGGAATTCACCTTGTTCTTCACTTTGTTCCATCTCGAAAATTTCTTTCAAATAGACGAGCGGTACAATATTTCCTCGGAAATCAATAACTTTTTGATTGTGTGCATTTAAAACTTCAGATGATTGGATGATCGCTGTTTCAATAATTGACGATAAAGGAATTGCATAAATTTCTTTATCTAGTTCAACTAACATGACCGAAATGATCGATAATGTTAACGGTAATTGAACTTGGAATAACGAGCCTTGACCTTCTTTTGAATCTATGGAAATGTATCCACCGAGCGATTCGATCGTACTTTTTACGACGTCGAGCCCGACTCCACGTCCTGAAACATCTGTGATTGCTTCAGCTGTCGAGAATCCAGATGCTAAAATTAGTTCCGCAACTTGCTTGTCTGTCAATGTCGCTGCAACTTCTTCCGTGACAATTCCACGTTCGATTGCTTTTCCTACAACGCGCTCACGGTTAACACCCGCCCCATCATCTTCAAGTTCGATGAAGACGTGGTTTCCTGAATGGTATGCACGCAATGTAATCGTTCCTGTTTCAGGTTTACCTTTCGCAATACGTTCTGCTGGTGTTTCAATTCCGTGGTCGAGCGCATTTCGAATTAAGTGAACGAGTGGGTCACCGATTTCGTCGATGACGGTACGGTCTAACTCTGTTTCCGCACCGATAATTTCCAAGCTCACTTTTTTGTCGAGATCACGCGCCAATTGACGAACCATTTTCGGGAAACGATTGAACACTGTCTCTACCGGAATCATGCGCATGTTTAAAATGATATTTTGTAAATCTCCTGAAACACGTGTCATACGTTCTACAGTTTCGTTTAATTCTTGGTTATGTAATTCACTCGCAATCGACTGTAATCGTCCACGATCGATGACAAGCTCTTCAAATAAGTTCATTAATACGTCGAGGCGTTCGATGTTTACACGGATTGTTTTGTTGGAGCTTCCACCTGACGAACGGCGCTTTTTCGGCGCTTCTTCTTTTTTAGTTGGTGCTTGTTTCTGCACTTTAGGTGTAGCTGCTTCTTGTTTCGGCGCTTCCTCAACTTGCTTTTCTTCCTCTTCAATAGCCCCTAATGTTTCTTGTGTGATCGCTGTAACTGTCACTTGTTCTACTTCGGATACTTTCATCGCTTTTGCTTGCAACGTATCCGCTAGTTCTTCCGTCAATAAAATGACGTGGAACGTCGTATCAAATTCTTCACTTTCTAACTGTTCGACGTGTGGATTTGATTTGATTACTTCACCTGCTTGTTCGAAAATTTCAAACAACATAAATACACGTGCTGCTTTTAAAATACAGTCGTCACGCAATTCGACTTTAATTTCGTAAGCATTGAAGTTTTGTTCGAGTGACTGTTCGATAACTGTTTTCTCAAAGTCGTCTAGTTCAACAGATCCTGCTGCTGCTGTCGGAGCGGAGCTCGTCTTTATTGTTTCCTTGTTTTCTAGTGTTGCTGTCGGAGCTGCTACTGGTTCTTCTCCGGATGCTAAACGATTCAACGTGTCTACGAGCGCTGTTACGTCACGTTGCCCTGTTCCGCCATCTTCAATATCCATAACCATCTCTTCTAAGTTATCGACAGATTCAAAGACGACGTCTAAAATTTCCGTTGAAACACCGATCTCTTCGTTTCGAATCGCATCTAAAACGTTTTCCATCTTATGTGTTAAGTCAGCGATATCTTCGTAGCCCATCGTCGCTGACATACCTTTTAACGTATGAGCTGAACGGAACACTTCGTTCACGATCGCTAAATCTTCTGGATTTTGTTCTAACTCTAATAAATGCTCAGTACAAGATTGAAGGTGTTCTTTACTTTCATCGAGGAACATGTCTAAATATTGATTTGTATCCATCTTTTATTACCCCCTTGGACTTAACGTTTTCATAATTGAATCGGCAATGTCACCTAATTCAACAATTTCATCTACTAACTGTTCTTCTATTACTGCTTTCGGCATGCCGTAAATGACAGCTGTTTTCTCACTCTCAGCAATCGCAACTGTCTTGCTCTCCACTTCACGTAATGTGCGCAAACCGTCTCGGCCATCGTATCCCATACCAGTCATAATGACGGTTAAATATTGCAATTCGCTATGCATCGATGCGCTTTCAAGTAAGACGTCGACAGCAGGGCGATGCGCTTTACGGGGGGGTTCTGATTTATCGAGCCAAATGACATATCGTGCCCCTTCTTTTTTGAACTTTAAATGATAGCCACCTGGTGCGATGTATGCGACATTATCTTGTACGGTCTCACCTTGTTCCGCTTCTTTAACTTTAATTTCACATAAACTATTCACTCGCTCTGCTAAAGAGCGAGTGAATCCTTTCGGCATATGTTGAACGATTAATATCGGCGCTCCTACATTTTCCGGTAATTTCGTAAGAACTTCCTGTAAGGCTCTAGGCCCTCCAGTCGATGTACCTATTATAACAAAAGTCTTACGTGATTTCGAAAGTTTCGCTGGACTTTTCGTTAATTCGCCATATTGTGCTATGGAATTTGACGTGCGAGAAGCCTGTTTGAAACGTTCAGTCGGTTTCGCTATCGCTGGACGTTCGCTTCTAACGAGACGTGACACTTGCACTTTGGATGCTTCGATTACTTTATCGATTAAAACATGTTCA
>JASLHQ010000237.1 GCA_030152265.1 Savagea sp. | reverse complement strand
GACTTCAGTCGGTGCGATGTCTGGCGCTTCAAACGATAGTTGTTCGAGCAGTTTCTCGATGATCGTATGAAGACGACGCGCTCCGATATTTTCTGTTGAATCATTCACTTCATACGCAATTTCAGCGAGGCGTGTAATCGCGTCGTCATCGAAACGAATGACGACTTCTTCCGTTGCAAGCAACTGTTCATATTGACGCAATAAAGAATGTTCTGGCTCGCGTAAAATACGTTCGAAATGTTCTGCTTTTAATTTGTTAAGCTCCACTCGAATCGGGAACCGCCCTTGCAGTTCAGGGATGATGTCAGACGGTTTTGAAATGTGGAAAGCTCCCGCTGCGATAAATAAGATGAAGTCTGTACGGACAACACCGTATTTTGTCGTCACTTGTGACCCTTCAACGATCGGTAAAATATCACGCTGCACTCCTTCACGTGATACATCTTGTGATTGTTGAGAACCGCTACGACTCGCAATTTTGTCGAACTCATCGATGAAGACAATTCCTGACTGTTCGGTTAGTTCAATCGCAAGGCGCGCTACCTTTCCTTCATCTAACAGCTTATCTGCCTCTTCTTCTTCTAACACTCGACGCGCGTCTTTCACTTTCATCGTACGCTTCGTCGTCTGCGTCGGAATGATCGAAGAGAGAGCGTCTTGAAGTTGGCCGAGTTGCTCTGCGTTTGCTCCTGGCATCATACCGAGCACGTTCGATTGCGGCATCGCGACGTCGAGTTCTACAAGTTCATCTTCAAGTTTTCCGATGCGCAACATCGCACCGATTTCAGAGCGCTTTCGTTTGCGTTCTGTTTCTTCTTGCGGGTCTTGTTGTTCTTCTTGTTGTTGGCCGAATAACATTTCAAATGGATTTGTCATCCCTTGTTGTTTTTTCTGTTTCTTTTTCGGAACGAGCAATTCAATGAGTCGTTTTTCGGCATTACGTGCCGCTTCTTCTTTCACGTCTTCACGCATTTTCTCTTTCACGAGACGCACCGACACTTCAACTAAATCACGAATGATCGATTCAACGTCTCGCCCGACGTATCCGACTTCGGTAAATTTCGTCGCTTCCACTTTGATGAATGGCGCTTGGATAAACTTCGCCATACGACGAGCGATTTCTGTTTTACCTACTCCTGTCGGGCCGATCATTAAAATGTTTTTCGGAATGACTTCCTCGCGTACTTCTTCAGGCAGACGCATACGACGATAACGATTGCGTACCGCTACTGCGATCGCTCGTTTCGCCTCTTCTTGACCGATGATGTACTTATCTAAATATTCGGTTAACTGTCTCGGTGTATACTGCTCTTGCTTCGTCATTACAGCACCTCCACAATGATGTGATCGTTCGTGTACACACATAGTTCTGCTGCCGTTTCGAGCGCTGCACGCGCAATTTGTTCAGCCGTTAAAGCATCGCCACTATATTTTTTCAAAGCGCGACCTGCTGCGAGCGCATAGTTTCCACCTGAACCGATTGCGAGTACGCCATCGTCTGGTGCAATTACTTCCCCAGTTCCTGAAACGAGCAATAACTGCTCTTCATTCATGACGATGAGTAACGCTTCTAATTTGCGTAACGCACGGTCTCCTCGCCATTCTTTTGCAAGTTCGACTGCCGAACGCTCCAATTGACCGTTATATTCGTTTAATTTTTGTTCAAAACGCTCAAATAACGTAAAAGCATCTGCGACTGACCCTGCAAAACCTGCGAGCACTTTACCGTTATGCAATTTGCGCACTTTTCGAGCTGTATTTTTCATAATGACGGCATTGCCCATCGTCACTTGGCCGTCCCCACTCATCGCGACTTGCCCTTTATGATGAATGGCAAAAATCGTTGTTGCGTGAAATTCCATCCTATTCTTCCTCCTTACGCTCGCGGATGTGTCCGATCGAGCACTTCTTTTAAACGACTCGTCGTCACATGTGTGTACTTTTGAGTCGCCGCTAAGCTTTGATGTCCGAGTAATTCTTGAACGACGCGTAAGTCTGCCCCATTGTTTAATAAATGGGTTGCGAAAGTATGGCGCAATTTATGTGGGTAAAGCTTCCCGTCGAGCGATGCCTCTTTCATCAATTGAGTTAAAATATACCGCACACCCCGTTCTGTAATCGGTGCACCTTTCATATTGACGAAAAGAAATGGATGATGTTCTCTCTTCATCAAACTTTTACGAGTTTCTTCTATATATAGGCAGAGTGCATCTTGTGCGAAACTGCCGAAAGGTACGTAACGTTCTTTTCGCCCTTTTCCCATAACCCGGACGATACCGTAATCGAGATCGACATGTGAGACTTCTAGTGCGACGAGTTCTCCTACCCGCATTCCTGTCGCGTACAACATCTCTACTAAAGCACGGTCTCGAATAATCTTTCGACTTTCCCCCTGCAATGACGCAAATAAAGCTTCCAATTCTTCCTCATAAAAAAAAGAAGGTAATCGTTCTTCTTTTTTCGGATGATATAAAAGTTGAAAGGCTTGATTGTCAATGCCATATGTCGTTTTCGCATAGTTGAGAAAAGTTCGAATAGACGTAATTTTGCGTGCTACGGTCGCACGAGCGAGCCCAGCATCATACAATTCCGTCACGTATAGACGCGCTTCTGAATACGTCAATTGTGACAATCGAATTTTTTGACGCTGTAAAAAAGAGCCGAATTGCTCAATATCGCTCATATATTCTTGAATCGTATACGATGCGTAGTTTTTTTCAATACGCATATAGTTAAGAAATTCTTGCTTTAATGGCTCAAATTCCATACGATCACCTCGATTTTCCGTCAGTCCATTGAATACTATACATGAAAGGTCTTAATTTTCGCAACTATTTCAATGCGGTGGTCAGACTTCTTTATGTACTGTTCATAACTACGTCACAATTTTAGGCTATTTCGTCATTTTTATCAATTAATTAACATTTGAACGCCTTTCATTGTAAGCCCATCTTCTCTAAAAACTGAGTGTGTCTTTCTCAGGCGAACATTTTCCACGAGTCATCTACATGGAAAATCCCCTTCTCGATTTCGAGAAAGGGATTTTTTCTTATTCATTTAATGTCGCGACAAACTCATCCATCGACGTTAATGCGCGTTCCGCATATTTTTCAGCACGTTCTGCTTTTGAACGAATGCGTTTTTCGAGCGGTGGGAAAAGTCCGAAGTTGACGTTCATCGGCTGGAAGTTGTCAGGGTTCGCTTCTGTAATGTAGCGAGCTAAACTGCCGATTGCCGTCTCTTCTGGCATACGATGGAGCAATTCTCCTTGCGCTAAACGTGCTGCGTTCATTCCTGCGACTAATCCAGAAGCGGCTGACTCAACGTACCCTTCAACACCTGTCATTTGACCTGCGAAAAATAAGTTCGGATGTTGACGCATTTGATACGTCGGTGTCAAAATTTTCGGTGCGTTCATAAATGTATTACGATGCATGACACCGTAACGAACGATGTCGACATTTTCAAGGCCTGGAATGAGGGAGAGCACTTTCTTTTGCTCGCCCCATTTCAATTGCGTCTGGAAGCCTACAATATTGTATAATGTTCCCGCTCCGTCATCTTGACGTAATTGTACGACCGCGTACGGCGTTTCACCTGTTTTCGGATCTTCCAGTCCTACCGGTTTCATCGGACCGAATAGTAACGTTTTTTCGCCGCGTTTCGCGAGCACTTCGACCGGCATGCACGCTTCGAAAAATAAGTTTTTTTCGAAATCTTTCATCGGCGCGACTTCCGCTTCAACTAACGCTTCGTGGAAACGATCGAATTCTTCTTTCGTCATCGGGCAATTTAAATAAGCAGCTTCGCCTTTATCATAACGTGATTTTAAATATACTTTCTCCATATCGAGCGACTCTTTCGTGACGATCGGTGCTGCAGCGTCGTAAAAGTAAAGGTCTGTCTCTCCAGTGAGTGATTGAATTTGTTCCGTTAATGCTTCCGACGTTAACGGGCCTGTTGCGATAATCGTAATTCCTTCTGTCGGAATCGTCGTCACTTCTTCATTCAATACTGTAATGTTCGGATGTTCTTTTAACGCCTTCGTAACGTTCGCCGAAAACTCATGGCGGTCCACCGCAAGCGCTCCACCTGCTGGAACGGCACAAGCATCTGCCGCACGAATAATTAAAGAATTTAATTTTCTCATTTCCTCTTTTAAAATCCCTACCGCATTCGTCAGCTGATTCGCGCGAAGCGAGTTACTGCAGACGAGCTCTGCGAATTGATCGGTATGGTGAGCAGGCGTCTGCTTCACTGGTCGCATTTCGTACAAACGAACTTGTACGCCGCGATTTGCAAGCTGCCAAGCCGCTTCACTTCCCGCGAGCCCGGCACCAATTACGTTTACAACTTGCATACTTTCCCCTACTTTCTATTCTTGTGGTTCTTCTTTATAGTCACATTCTTCATTTGTACATTGTACTTGTACGCCTTTTTTCAAGCGTTTTTCAACGAGTGTCGGTTCATTACATTTCGGACAAGCACGAGCGATCGGCTTATCCCATGAGACGTATTCACACTCTGGATACTGATCACAACCGTAGAAAATACGGCGCTTCTTACTTTTTCGTTCGACGACTTCGCCTTCTTTACATGTCGGGCATTTGACGTCGATTTTCTTCACGATTGCTTTCGTATTGCGACATTCCGGGAAGTTCGAACAAGCCATAAATTTCCCGTATCGGCCCATTTTATATACCATTTCAGAGCCGCATTTTTCACAATCTTCTCCAGCGGGCTCGTCTTTAATTTCGATCTTTTCCATTTCAGCATCGGCTTTTTTGACATGTTTCTCAAATTCTGTATAGAAAGCATCAATCACTTCTTTCCAAGCGATTTCGCCTTCTTCGATCCGGTCTAAGTCGTTTTCCATACTCGCCGTAAATTCGATGTCGATAATGTCTGGGAAATATTCGTTCACTGCTTCATGCACGATGACGCCTAGTTCTGTCGGGACGAAACGGCGCGCATCGAGCGTGACGTAACCGCGCTTTTGAATCGTATCGAGCGTCGGTGCGTATGTTGATGGACGACCGATTCCGAGTTCTTCTAACGTTTTTACAAGACGCGCTTCCGAATATCTCGGAGGCGGTTGCGTGAAGTGTTGTTTCGGTTCGATCGCTTCACTGTTCAGCTTCTCTTCCTCCGTAAGTTCCGGCAACATTTTTTCATCCGTCGGTTGTTCGCTCGCGTCATCGTTCCCTTCGATGTACACTTTCATAAATCCTGGGAACTTCACTTGCGAACCGTTCGCACGGAATTTATAGTCGTTGTTCATTAAGTCAACAGCGACCGTGTCAAGAATTGCTGGTGCCATTTGACTTGCGACGAAACGCTCCCAAATGAGTTTGTATAAACGGAGTTGGTCGCGCGATAAATATTGCTTCATCGCAGCTGGCGTACGCTCTACCGAAGTCGGACGGACCGCTTCGTGCGCATCTTGTGCGTTACTTTTCGATTTTGTTTCTTTTTTCTCTGTCGGAATAAATTCTTCTCCGTACATCGTTTCGATAAATGTTTTCGCTTCTTCTTTCGCCGTATCCGAAATTCGCGTTGAGTCGGTACGCATATATGAGATTAGACCGACTGTTCCTGCACGACCTAGCGGAATTCCTTCATATAATTGTTGCGCAAGCATCATCGTTTTTCGTGCACGGAAATTTAATTTACGTGCCGCTTCTTGTTGAAGAGAAGATGTCGTAAACGGTAAAGCTGGATTACGACGACGTTCTTTCTTGACAACTTTCGTCACTTCAAACGGATTGCCTTCAATTGCTTTCAACACATTTTGGACGTCTTGTTCGTTCGATAATTTAAGCTTCTCCTCATCTGTTCCGTAAAAAGCCGCTTCAAACTTCGTTTTATCTTTCTCGAATTGTGTCGTAATGCTCCAATATTCTTCTGGTGTAAACGCGTTAATTTCATTTTCGCGGTCGATAATTAAGCGGAGCGCAACGGATTGAACACGTCCTGCTGAAAGACCTTTTTTTACTTTTTTCCATAAAATCGGACTGATGTTGTATCCGACGAGACGGTCTAAAATACGACGTGCTTGTTGCGCATCGACTAAGTCCATATCAATTGGACGCGGTGTTTTAAATGAATTTTTCACAGCGTCTTTCGTAATTTCGTTAAAGACGACGCGGCAATCGGAATCGATATCTACACCTAATTGATTCGCTAAGTGCCAAGCGATCGCTTCCCCTTCGCGATCCGGGTCAGCCGCGAGATAAATTTTCTTCGCTTTTTTCGCTTCTTTTCGTAAGTCTTGTAAAATGGGCCCTTTCCCACGAATCGTAATATATTTGGGCTCGTAATTATTTTCAGTATCTACGCCCATTTGGCTTCTCGGTAAATCGCGTAAATGCCCTAAAGATGCTTTTACTGTGTAACGTTTTCCTAAATATTTTTCAATCGTCTTCGCCTTCGCTGGCGACTCGACGATGACTAAATT
>JASLHQ010000222.1 GCA_030152265.1 Savagea sp. | reverse complement strand
GGTGTTCCAAATCCCGCGACTCCTTCTATGAGAGAGCCGAATAAAAATGCGATTAAAATGAGCAAAATATTCAAATCCGATGAAATAGCAGTGAAGCTTTTTTCAATCCATCGAATCGCCCCTGTTTTTTCTAACGTCTGTAATAGTACAGTTGCGCCAAATAAAATAAAAATGATAGCAAATGCTTTAAATACCCCTTGAATCATCGAAGCCCCAATGACAGTAATCGACATTTTCCAATAGTAAGCTGCACCTAAAACAAAAAGTAAACTAATACTCATCCCTTTTAATGCATTCATTCTTAAAAAAACTAAACAAATAAGTGGTACGATAATTGCCGTCGAAGCGATCCAAAACATGACATCATCCCTTTTCCGATATGGTTCCTCTTTTCTAAATTGGTATGTTGTCAAGTTTAAAACGTTATTTTTCTTTGTCAACCCCTCATTCATTACCTCTCAGACGAATTATCCTTTTAAAAAACTGTGCATCCTTTGATATATAACAGTTACAGTTCTTTTTTCAATTTAAATTTTTTCTTGAAAATTTTTTTGAAATTCATAGAAATGATACGAGGTTGACAAAAAATAACACTCAATCATTCATTCTATATTTTCTCTATATAAATGAAAAAACCCTTGCCACAAATAGTATTGTGACAAGGGTATTAAGTGATTAACCGATTGAACCTTCCATTTCGTAGTTGATGAGGCGGTTCATTTCGACTGCGTATTCCATCGGAAGTTCTTTTGTGAATGGCTCAATGAAGCCCATGACGATCATTTCTGTCGCTTCAAGTTCTGAAATACCGCGGCTCATTAAGTAGAAGAGCTGCTCTTCCGAAACTTTTGAAACTTTCGCTTCGTGTTCGAGTGAAATGTTATCGTTTTTAATTTCGTTATATGGAATCGTATCTGATGTCGATTTGTCATCCATAATTAACGTATCACATTCGATGTTCGCACGAGCGCCGTCTGCACGACGTCCGAATTCAACAATTCCGCGGTACGTTACTTTACCACCGTGGTGAGAGATTGATTTCGATACGATCGTTGATGACGTATTCGGTGCGAGGTGAATCATTTTCGCTCCAGCGTCTTGGTGCTGTCCTTCTCCTGCTAATGCGATAGAAAGTGTCATACCACGTGCGCCTTCGCCTTTTAAAATACATGCTGGGTATTTCATCGTTAATTTCGATCCGATGTTTCCGTCGACCCATTCCATCGTTCCGTTCGCTTCAACGACTGTACGTTTCGTTACTAAGTTGTAAACGTTGTTCGCCCAGTTTTGAATTGTCGTGTAACGGCAGTATGCGTCTTTTTTCACGATGATCTCAACGACAGCTGAGTGAAGTGAGTTCGTCGTGTAAACAGGTGCTGTACATCCTTCTACGTAGTGAACGCTTGCGCCTTCGTCTACGATGATGAGCGTACGCTCGAACTGTCCCATATTTTCCGAGTTAATACGGAAATATGCTTGAAGTGGTGTATCTACTTTAACACCTGGTGGTACGTAAATGAATGAACCACCTGACCAAACTGCTGAGTTTAGCGCAGCGAATTTGTTGTCCGTATTCGGGATAACTTTCCCCCAATGTTCACGGAATAATTCTTCGTTTTCTTTCAATGCAGAGTCTGTATCTTTAAAGACGATTCCGAGATCTTCTAAATCTTCCTTCATGTTGTGGTAAACAACTTCAGATTCATACTGAGCTGAAACCCCTGCAAGATACTTCTGTTCCGCTTCAGGAATTCCTAATTTATCAAACGTACGTTTAATTTCTTCAGGAACTTCATCCCATGAACGTTCTGTCGCTTCTGACGGTTTTACGTAGTACGTAATTTCGTCGAAGTTTAATTCATTTAAGTCTCCGCCCCATTGTGGCATCGGCTTTGAATAGAAAATATCGAGTGATTTCAAACGATATTCTAACATCCATTCTGGCTCTTCTTTCATGCTTGAAATTTCTTCTACAATTTCACGCGTTAAGCCACGTTCTGAACGGAACACCGAAACGTCTTTGTCATGGAAACCATATTTATAATCGCCAACATCTGGCATCTTTTTAACCATTGTTATTCCTCCGTTCTTATTTTTGTTGAACGCCTTGTTCCATCGCCTTCCATGCGAGTGTTGCGCATTTAATGCGGGCTGGGAACTTCGCAACTCCTGATAGAGCTTCAGCGTCATCAAAATCTACGTCATCGTCCACTTCTTCCCCGAGCATCATTTTCGAAAAATTGTCTGCATAGTGCAACGCTTCTTCGACTGTTTTGCCTTTGACGAGTTGTGTCATCATCGATGCTGACGACATCGAAATCGAACATCCTTCTCCTTCGAAGCGAGCATCTTTTACGACACCGTCTTCTACTTGAAGTGTTAAATGGATGACATCTCCACACGTCGGGTTATTCATGTCTACTGTAATATTGTTATCCTCGAGTACCCCTTTATTGCGCGGGCTTTTGTAGTGATCCATAATGACCGAGCGATACAGTTGATCGAGTTTGTTATTCATACTCATCCGAAATACTCCTTTGCCATCTTGAGTCCTTCAACGAATTGATCGATATCTTCTTTCGTATTGTACAAGTAAAAGCTTGCACGTGCTGTCGCCGACTGCTCTAACCATTTCATCAATGGCTGTGCACAGTGGTGACCTGCTCGAATTGCGATACCGTTCATATCGAGCACTGTCGCTAAATCATGTGGATGCACTTCTTGAAGATTGAATGTAATGAGTCCTGCACGACGCGCTGGGTCGAGTGGACCGTACAATTCGATTCCTTCAATCTCTTGCATACGTTCAATCGCATAAGCGACGAGCTCTTGTTCATGACGTGCGATATTGTCGAGACCGATTTCTTCTAAATAATCGATCGCTGCACCTAAACCGACCGCTCCTGCAATGATCGGCGTACCTCCTTCAAACTTCCAAGGAAGCTCTTTCCACGTTGAATCGTGTAGTCCGACGAAATCGATCATCTCACCACCGAATTCAACCGGTTCCATCGCGTCGAGCAATGCACGTTTCCCGTACAATACCCCAATTCCTGTCGGTGCACACATTTTGTGACCAGAAAATGCGAGGAAATCACAGTTGATGTTTTGTACGTCAATTTTTAAGTGAGGAGCTGCTTGCGCTGCATCGACGACCATCACCGCGCCGTGTGCGTGTGCAATTTCAGCGATTTCTTTCACTGGGTTGATCGTACCGAGCACGTTCGATGCGTAAGCGACGGAAACGATTTTCGTTTTGTCTGTCACTTGAGCTTTCACTGCATCTAGCGTAATCTCGCCATCTTCTGTTAACTCGATATATTTCAATGTCGCTTTTTTCGCTTTTGCGACTTGTTGCCACGGAATGATGTTGGAATGGTGTTCCATGTAGCTGATGACGATTTCATCGCCTTCTTCTACATTCATCATGCCGTAACTTTGAGCGACGAGGTTTAAAGAAGTCGTCGTACCACGTGTGAAAATAATTTCTGCTGCTTCATTCGCATTGATGAAGGCGCGCACTTTATCGCGCGCTCCTTCATATGCGTCTGTCGCTAAGTTACCGAGTGTGTGTACACCGCGGTGAACGTTCGCATTCGATGTTTCGTAGTAATGACTCACTGCATCGATGACAGCTTGTGGTTTTTGACTCGTCGCCGCACTATCTAAATAAACGACCGGTTTGCCGTTCACTTCTTCTTTTAAAATGGGAAATTGTTCGCGAATTTTGTTTGTTAACATTAGCGCACTTTCCTTTCGATAACCTCCGTCAACTGCTTCTTAACACCTTCAATTGGAAGTTTGCTCACAACTGGTTCTAAGAAACCGTGAATGATGAGGCGTTCTGCTTCTTCTTGTGAAATCCCGCGGCTCATTAAATAGTAAAGTTGCATCGGGTCTACACGACCGACAGATGCTGCGTGACCTGCTGTAACATCGTCTTCATCGATTAATAAAATCGGGTTCGCATCTCCGCGTGCTTTTTCGCTCAACATGAGTACGCGTGATTCTTGTACAGCGTTTGCGCGTGTTGCACCTTTTAAAATACGGCCGATTCCGTTAAAGATCGACGTTGTCGCATCTTTCATTACACCGTGTTTCAAAATGAAAGCATCCGTATCTAAACCGATGTGTACGATATCTGTCGTGAAGTTTTGTTTTTGATCTCCGCGACCGATCGTCACCATTTTGAAGTCACTTGAAGAGTTATCTCCTACTAAGTGTGTAATGTTTTCTGCGATTGTATCTGAATCGTTCATTAAGCCGAGCGCCCACTCGATACGTGCATCGCGACCCGTTACTCCACGGCGTGTCACATATGTCGTGAATCCTTCAGCTAAAACGTCTACTGCTCCGAAAATAACTTTTGCATTATCTTTCGCTACAACTTCAGAAACGATATTTGCTAAACCTTTCGCTTCTTCTACTGTCGATAAGTAGTTCTCCACATATGTGACAGAACTGCTTTCTTCTGCAACGACTAATGTATGGTTAAAGAGGCTCGCTTCAGCATCGTCATGTAAATACAATACTTGAATCGGCTCTGTAATCTCAACGTTACGTGGCACGTAAAGGAATACGCCACCGTTCATTAACGCAGCGTGCAATGTCGTTAAACGATGTTCGTTCACTTTCACTGCTTCTGTCATATAATATTTTTGAACGAGCTCTGCATGTTCGCGTGTCGCTGTGAAAATATCCGTCAAAATAACACCTTGTTCTTTTAATTCATCTGACAATGAAATGTAAGCAGGTGTGTTGTTATGTTGGATGTAGAGGTTTTGTTGCTTCTCTACGTCTACTAATTCTTTCGCTTCACCGACAAGTTCTTCTAATGAAGAGAACGCTGCACTCTCGACTGTATGTTTAGGGAATTGTGTAAAATTCCATTTATCGATTTTCGTTTTATCTGGTGTTGGCATTGCGACATGCTCAACTTTATTCAATGCGTCTGCACGGAAGTCCGCCATCCAATCTGCTTCGTTCATTGCTTTTGAGAAAGCGCGGACGTCTTGCTCGGTCATGTTGATTTTTGTTTCAACCGTCATCCTTATTCGTCCCCTTTCTTAAGCTTCTTCGCCGACTGTCTCGTCTTCAAT
>JASLHQ010000180.1 GCA_030152265.1 Savagea sp. | reverse complement strand
GCAACAGGAATCGCGTGGAACATTTTCACAGTGCTCGTTCTCGCACCGCGCATTTTACCGTCGTACTGGTTTGAACGTGCGATCGGTGACTTCGGTCAAGCGACAGGTGTGACGGCGACAGGAATGTTGTTAATGCGTGTTGTTGACCCTGAAAACAAAACACCAGCCTTTGAAAGTTTCGGGTATAAACAATTAATATTCGAGCCGTTTCTCGGCGGTGGATTCGTCACCGCTTTATCCGTTCCATTTATATTTAAACTCGGAGCGGTACCATTTTTAATTTTTGCGGTCGTCATGATGTTGATCGGCCTCATTCCAGGACTGTTTTATTTCGGTAAAATGAAAGAGTCTGCTTAAAAGAGACGGGAACGTAAAGAAAAATAAAAAACGCATGAAATCGGGTGTTAACCTTTTGATTTCATGCGTTTTTTTAATGTTTGTTATTCAACTGTAATTTGCCAAGACATCCCGAACTGGTCGATACACCAACCGAATGAACGGCTGAATCCGTAGTTATCTAACGGCATTAAAATGGCGCCGTTTCGTTTCAATTTATTAAACAAGTCTTGTTGTTCGAAAACGGAATCCGCTGTAATGAAAAATGAAAAGCTCGGTGTGAAATCGAATTTATGTTCGACGGGGCTATCATTAATGAAGAAGCGGTTGCCATCGATTAAAAGTAAAGCACTTTTCACCGTACCTTCCGCACCTTGCTCATTTGCCTCATATAATTCCATCGTCACTAACTCTGTATTCGGTACAGTTTTTAAATAAAACTCAATCGCTTGTTTCGCATTTCCTTGAAACATTAAAAATGGTGTGATTTCTTTCATGTATTCGTCATCCTTTCCTCGTCTCTATATTACTACAACATGGTACAATGAAAACAAAAAAGAAAGGAGCATCATTGTGAAAAAACTATTCATCAGTTTGTTTGCTTTTATGTTCATTGCAGGGTGTTCACCTAAAACAGAAGGAGTGGATGTCGTCTTCCCTTATTTTTATTTTGCGGATTTACCAATTGCGGATATTCAAGAAGATTTCGATCACGAACCGTTTGAAAAAATTGCGCGCAATGAACAGCGCCAAGTCGTCTTTACGATGCCAGAAGAGCGTCGTGAGCAATTAGAGCAACAAACGTATGACAATATGATCGCTTTTTTAGATCAGGACGTCAGCATGTCATTCCAAAAGATTGAACATAATGAAGATTATACGGAATTCACATTGCATGTCGAAGAACAGAAGTATATGAACTATCAAGAGGAGAATTTACTGTTCGTGTTATTAGAAGATAGCGTCCTTCATCAAGTGTACAGTAATAAAAAGCCAGAAACGATTCGCACGGTAGCGACAATCGTGAACGAACACGGAGAAGAAATTCAAAAAATTACACTAGCTGATGACAATGCGTGATGAAACAATTTTAATTTAACAAGAAAATGGTATACTGTAAGCAATTCGTAAAGGAGGCATTGTTGTGAGAAAATCATTTATCGTTATCGCTACATTAATTGGCGTGGCGGTCGCTTCTTTATTTTTAGGAAGACAAGGGAAGAGTGAACCCCCTATGACCGAAGAGAAAAAAGATCAACAAACATTATCAAATAAACCGATGTCTGTCCATTACATCGATGTCGGACAAGGAGACGCTATTTTCATCGAAACGCCGAATGGCAAAACGATGCTCATTGATGGCGGTAAGAAGTCACAAGGAGAGAAAGTCGTTTCATTCATTAAAGATAAAGGATATGAGACGGTGGACTATGTCGTGGCGACTCACCCGGATGCTGATCATATCGGAGGACTCATCTCCGTATTAGAACAACTGAATGTTAAGCAATTTATCGATAGCGGAAAAGTACATACGACAGAGACGTATTTAAAGATGCTTCAGTTAATCGACGAGAAAAATATCGATTTCGTCGTTCCGAAACTAGGTGATGCCATCGATATAGATCCAGAAGTGGAAATGATGGTCGTCAATGCTGTCGAAGATGCTTCAAACAATAATGAGGCGTCCATCGTCGTTTATGCCGTTCATGGTCAAACGTCGTATTTATTCACAGGAGATGCGGATGTATCGATCGAACGTCAAATGATGAAAGACTTCAATATTCCGACGACAGTATTAAAGGCAGGCCATCACGGCTCGGATACGAGCAGCGCGCTCGACTTTTTACAAACAGTGAAGCCGGAAGTTGTCATTCTATCTTATGGTGAAAATAATAAATACGGTCACCCACATGATAGTGTTTTGCGCAATATCGAAAAAGTGGATAGCATGATTTATTCGACGGCTGAATCAGGAACGATTACCGTGACGTCTGATGGGAAGACGTATCGTGTAGAAGCGGAGCCGTGGAATACGTTGTCAGGTTTAATTAACATCAATACAGCTTCTAAAGAAGAACTCCAATATTTACAAGGAATTGGACCGACGACTGCGGATAAAATTATTCAATATCGCCAAAAGCAACCATTCCGCACAACGGAAGAAATTATGGAAGTGGACGGCATCGGACCGAAAACATACGAGCAAATTGAATTAAAAATAAAAGTAAAATGAGGTGATCATCTTGATGCTCATGTATACAGTAGATCGAATCGAGGACGGCTACTACGTTTTATTGAAAAAAGGCAATGAAGAAGACGAGTTGCTCATTCCTGTTCATGAAGTGCGAAATGAGGCGCGAGAAGGCGATGTCGTTTCGATTGTCGAATTGGATGGAGTCGAACAGAAATACGAACTGCACGTGCGGACAGAAGTCACTTCAAAAATGCGTGAAGATGTGACTGCTCTGTTAAAGAAATTACAAAATAAATAATTGGGAAGTTGTGGACGATTCGTTCACAACTTCTTTTTTTAGGTTGAATTTAGGTGAGCATATTCATTTACTTCTTCCTACATACCCTTTAATATAAATAGTGTAAGGGGTATACGAAATGTTGATAAATCAACTTTCAAGCCCTCATTTAGCAACGAAATAAAAATAGAGGAGAGATTATCAATGACAGAAGTTCAAAACGAAAATGTAGAAGTACGTTCATTACCACGCATCGGATCACCAGCTCCACAATTCGAAGCGAAAACGACGCACGGTGTATTGAAGTTAGAAGACTACAAAGGCAAATGGTTAATCCTTTTCTCTCACCCGGCAGACTTTACACCAGTTTGTACGACAGAGTTTATCGGATTCCAAAAAATGTATCCAGAACTTCGTGAAATGAATACGGAATTACTCGGACTTTCAATCGACAGTGTACACTCACACATCGCATGGGTACGCAACATTGAAGAAAAGTTCGGCGTGGAAATTGAATTCCCGGTCATCGCAGACTTAACGATGGACGTTGCGCACAAATTCGGTATGATTATGCCAGACGAAAGCGATACGGAAACATCACGTGCGGTATTCGTCATGGACCCAGAACAAGTTGTTCGTGCGATCATTTACTACCCATCAGCAATCGGACGTAACATGGACGAAATTAAACGTCTCCTCATCGCATTGCAAACGGCAGATGAGCATAAAATTGCAACACCTGCTAACTGGACGAAAGGCGAGCGTGTCATCGTACCACCAGCGCCAACACAAGAATTAGCAGCAGAGCGTATGAACAATCCAGAGTATGAGTGTAAAGACTTCTACTTCTGTACGAAAGAAATTAAATAATTCGTAACAGGGGGCTACTATGCCTCCTGTTCTTCATTTAAAGGAGGGATTGTAATGGCGTGTGGAACAGATTTAACAGCGTTGTCTCAATCTGAAAAATTGATGCTCGCAGTCATCCAAGAAGAAGCGAAAACAGCAGATGACATTGCGAAAGAATCGGAACAACCTATTTTTAAAGTGCGCAGCGGGATGCGTTCGTTAGTAGAACGACAGTTTGCGCAAGAAGAAGGCGAAGCCTATCGCGCGACGGAAAAGGCGATTGCTCGTTTAAAAGAAGAGGCGTAATCGTGTTGCTCTCTGCATTTTATGTAGAGGGCAATCTTTTTGAGCAAATGAATAGCATCTTGTGAAGCGTATGATATACTAGAAAATAAATACGCAGTGGCGTATATTTTTTTACATAAAAATATACCCTTAGGGGTAATGGGGGATTTACTTATGAAAACATTTTGGACGATTTATCGTGCACCAGCAAAATATTTAATGTACAGTGTACCATTAACTTTACTCATCGGGTTTATCGTCGGTCTGAACTTTGATACGACACCGATGAAGTCGACTTTATTAATCGGGACAATCATTATGATTTACGCGACAATGGTCGGTTTTAACTTTAAGCAACTCGCTTCGACAGCGGGTTCAAAAGTGCTCATCTTTTCTGTCATCATCAACTTCGTCATCATTCCAATGATCGCATTCGGTCTTGGGACGTTGTTATTGACAGGGCGTGCGGATAACGGTGCGATGTTTGCAGGACTTGCTATTTCGGCGTTACTTCCAACGAGTGGGATGACGATTTCTTGGACAGTGCTCCAAAAAGGAAACGTCGATGCTGCGGTTAAATTGACGATTTTTGGACTCATTTTAGGTTCTTTATTAGCGCCATGGTATTTGCTCGTCATGGTTGGGCAGTACGTGCCAATCGATATTTGGGGAACGATGAAAACCATTTTACTCGTCGTCTTCGTACCGATGATTTTAGGTCATTTCACATTTAAATTACTACTCCGCAAAATGACGCCACAACATTTTAAGAAAAATGTGAAACCAAAGTTTGGCCCTCTAAGTATTTGGGCGATGCTTTACGTCGTTTTCATCAGCATTAGTACAGGTGCAAAGATGATTGTCAATAACTTAGAGCTTATTGCGATTGCGGTCGTCGTCTTATTATTGTTCTATGCGATTAACTTTGCAATTAGTACGTTTGCAGCGCTTAAATTTTTCAATCGTGAAGACGGGATTGCGCTCGTTAACGGAACAGTGTTGCGTAACTTATCCATTGCGATCGGTTTAGCGGCGACATCATTCGGTCCTGAAGCGGCGCTTATCGTAACACTTGCATTCATTATACAACAACAAGGAATTGCAAACTACGCTCAAATTTCAATGCGTAAATGGTTTAAGCCGACAGAAAAGCAAAAAGTTTCTACAACTGCTCAAGAGAAAACACAAACGACATAACGAAAAGAGCTCAAACGACATGTTCAACTCGTTTGAGCTTTTTTCGTTACGTTCATCGGCACTATGTGTAAGAAAGTTATGCTATTATAAAACAAAAGAAGAGATTTGTGAGGAGGTGGCAAGATGAAAAAATATCGACGAATTCAACGTCGGGGCAATCTTGTCGTATTTCCAGGAACGTTAGAACGACTCGTACAAGAAGCATATACGTATTTTGAACGCGCTCAATTCGCAGAAGCGATCGACTGTTTTGAGCAAGTGCTTGCACTAGACCCATTTCATGAAGAAGTGATGGGGCCTTATGCGTATGCCTTATACGAAGAAAAACGTTACCCAGAAGCGAAAGAGATTACAGAGCAATTATTGCAAGAAGATGAATATGACACAATTGAATGGATTGAGCTGTATTTAACGATTTGTATTCAATTGCGGGAATATGATTACGTATCGACGGAAATTGAGCGATTGTTACAAGAAGATGCTGTACCTGAACATGCTTTGAAAAAATTTCATTATTTAAAGGAACTCAATGAGCGACTTGTCCATAAGTATGAAGAGTTTGAACAACGAGAGCCTGAAATTAAACTTCTCTCATTCGCTCAATTTTTTGAACTGTCCCCTATCGAGCAACAAAATGAGCTCGTTCGCATTCGAGATGTCGGCAAGAGAAGTTTTCCTTTGTTGCGTGAAATTGTCACACAGAGCGATGCACCGTTTTTGCAGACGAATGCTTTACTCTTGTTGAAAGAGCACGATGATTCAGAACCATTGCTCGTTAAAAAATATGATATGGAACGACAGATTGTACCCAATTCATTGTCACATCCGTTTGAAAATGATAAAGTACAACGAGTGATCTCGCAAGTAGAGCAACGCTTGGAAAAGACTCCTTCACTCATCGAATTCACATTTGCGATGATTCAAAAATATAGCATCGCCGCTTATCCATTCCGATGGGAAACGTATGAAGTGGAAGAAGTTGCGAAGGCTTATTGTCAATATGCGCAATCTTTATTCGAAGATGGAGAGTTAGACGAGGATCCGCTATTGACACATATTCGACAAGTCGATGTAGAAGAGATCGGATAAGCGAGCATAAAAACTGTTGAAACCATGAAGGACTGTGATATACTGAAGTGGTTATCGATAGTGAAATTAAACATAATGTAATGGAAATACAGATTCGGAGGGTATTAATTATGTCAGTCAAATGGGAAAAACACGAAGGAAATGAAGGGACATTAACGTTCACACTTCCTGCTGAAGATTTCAAAAAAGCGCTTGACGCAGCGTTCAAAAAAGTAGTTAAAACAGTTCAAGCACCAGGTTTCCGTAAAGGAAAAATGCCACGCAAAATGTTCGAAAAAATGTACGGTGAAGAAGCGTTATACAACGATGCATTAGACATCGCTTTACCAGAAGCATACACGAAAGCATTAGACGAGTCAGGCATCGAGCCAGTTGCTCAACCACAAATCGACATCGAACAACTTGAAAAAGGAAAAGACGTCATTTTCACAGCGAAAGTTGTCGTGAAACCGGAAGTAGAACTTGGAGAATATAAAGGTCTTGAAGTAGAGCAACTTTCTAAAGAAGTAACAGACGCAGAAGTTGACGAGTTTTTACAATCACGTCAACAAGCATTCGCTGAAATGGTTGTCAAAGAAGAAGGAACAATCGAAAACGGCGATACAGTAACACTCGACTTCGAAGGATTCGTCGATGGCGAAGCATTTGAAGGTGGAAAAGCTGAACAGTACGACCTCGAAATCGGTTCAGGTTCATTCATCCCTGGATTCGAAGAGCAAATGGTAGGAATGGCAAACGGCGAAGAAAAAGACGTTGAAGTGACATTCCCTGAAGAATACCATGCAGCGGAACTTGCTGGAAAACCAGCTACTTTCAAAGTGAAAGTTCACGCGATCAAAACAAAAGAAATTCCAGCACTTGACGACGAACTTGCAAACGAAATCGACGCAAGCGTTAAAACAGTTGCAGAATTAAAAGAAAAAACGAAAGCAGACTTAGCAGAACAAAAAGCTGTTCACTCTGACAATACAGTGCGTGACGTTTTAGTTCAACAAGCTGCTGACAATGCAAAAATTGACGTACCTGAAGAAATGGTAGAAGCAGAAGTAGACCGCATGGTTCAAGAATTCGAACAGAATTTACAAAGCCAAGGTATGAACTTAGACTTATACTTCCAATTCTCAGGTCAAACGAAAGAACAGTTACGTGAACAAATGTCTGAAGAAGCGATGAACCGTGTACGTGTATCACTTACATTAGAAGCGATTGCAAACGCAGAGTCAATCGCAGCGACAGAAGCAGACGTTCAAGCTGAACTTGAAAAAATGTCTGAGCAGTTCAACATCGACACTGAACAAATTAAAGCAGTACTCGGCGGAACTGTAACGATTGAAAACGATATTAAATTACGTAACACGATCGAATTTTTAGTAGATAACGCAAAAATTACAGAAGCTCAACAGTAAAACTAACAGAAAACAAGGTGCGTAAATCGTACCTTGTTTTCGCTCATACATAATGAAATCGTATTAGTTGCACATGGACATATAATCTTGTAAGATTGTCATTTGAATAGGGGTGAGCATAATGTTCAAATTTAATGATGAAGATAATTTAAGCTGCTCTTTCTGTGGAAAGAGTCAAGACCAAGTGCGAAAATTAGTCGCAGGTCAAGGTGTATATATTTGCGATGAGTGTGTTGAACTTTGTGCTGAAATCGTAGAAGAAGAAGTCGGCCTCGAAGAGAACTTCGAATTAACAGATGTTCCAAAACCACGCGAAATCCAAGAGATTTTAGATGAATATATTATCGGCCAAAATCGCGCTAAAAAATCGCTCGCGGTAGCAGTATATAACCATTACAAACGGATCAATACGAACAGTAAAGTAGATGACGTAGAACTTGCGAAATCGAATATTATTCTCATTGGACCAACAGGTAGCGGTAAAACATTGCTTGCACAAACGTTAGCACGTATTTTAGACGTACCATTTGCGATTGCAGATGCGACAAGCTTAACAGAGGCAGGATATGTCGGAGAAGACGTTGAAAATATTTTACTCAAAATTATTCAGGCGGCAGACTTCGATATTGAACGTGCTGAAAAAGGTATCATCTATATTGATGAAATTGACAAAGTGGCACGTAAATCTGAGAATGCTTCAATTACACGCGACGTGTCAGGAGAAGGCGTTCAACAAGCATTGCTTAAAATTTTAGAAGGTACGGTAGCGAGCGTTCCACCACAAGGCGGACGTAAGCACCCACATCAAGATTTCATTCAAATCGACACGACGAACATTTTATTTATCGTCGGAGGAGCATTTGATGGAATTGAAGAAATCATTAAACGTCGTACAGGTCAAAAAGTGATCGGATTCGGTTCAGCTGAAGCGAAAGCAATTGATGACGCAACGCTCATGTCAAAAATGATACCGGAAGATTTACAGCAATTTGGTTTAATTCCAGAGTTTATCGGACGTTTACCAGTCATTGCAACATTAGAACAATTAGATGAACAAGCGCTTTATCGCATTTTAACAGAACCGAAAAATGCTATCGTAAAACAATATAAAAAAATGGTAGAACTCGATGATGTTGAATTGAAATTCGAAGACGACGCACTCATTGCGATTGCTGAAGAAGCGATTGAACGTAAAACAGGTGCCCGTGGATTGCGTTCAATTATCGAAAACATTATGCTTGACGTCATGTACGAATTACCATCGCTCGATGAGGTTGCAGAATGTGTCATTACGAAAGATGCTGTACTTGGCAAAGCGCAACCGACATTGTATCGTGCGGACGGAACAATTTATGAATTAGAGCAATTAAGTTTCTCAGATGAAAGAGCGACAGGGACATCTTTAACGAATTCACAATAAATGAAGATGTAAAAATGACTGTGTGAATGACCTGTCACCCTATACGAGTCAAATACAAGGTGGCATCATTCGCAATTTTCAAAAAGAGAAGCATATGATATAAAAGAAAGTAAAGCTGACTTGTGCGAAATCCCTCCTAGAGAAATTGAGTGGATTTTGCTTGTCAGCTTTTTTCATCATGTACATAAGAAAGGATGTCTAACATGGTAGAAATCAAAACAAATGTACCTTTACTGCCTTTACGAGGACTGCTCGTTTATCCCGAGATGCTATTGCATATCGATGTCGGTCGAGAGCGTTCAATTTACGCATTAGAAGAAGCGATGAAAATGGATGGCTATATCTTTTTGACGACACAAAAAGATACACGAGATGAAGATCCGACAGAAGAAGAACTGTACACGGTCGGAACGTATGCTAAAGTGAAGCAATTAAAAGAGCTGAAAAATGGGACATACCGTGTCATGATTGAAGGAGTATGTCGCGCAACGTATACAGAATATGAAATGGTTGATTTATATCCGACGGTTACATTGACGTTACAACGTGATGAAGTCGAAATGACACCTCAACTTGAAGCGGAAGTACGCGTATTAAATCAATATTTTGAGTCGTACGGTAAAGTGTCACAACGCATATCGAAAGAGACCGTTGAATCTGTCGCTTCCATTAAAGAGCCCGGGCGCTTAGCAGATATGATTGCAACACACTTGCCACTCAAACTCGCTGCAAAACAAAAAGTGCTCGAAATGTTTTCTATTTCAGACCGTGTGAAATGGATGACGAATCGCTTGGCAAGTGAGCAAGAAGTGATTCGTTTAGAACGTCGCATTAGCAAACGAGTGAAAGAAGAAGTAGAAGCGACACAGAAAGAATATTATTTACGTGAACAACTGAAAGCAATTCAAAAGGAATTAGGCGACAAAGATGGTAAGAGCGCTGAAATTGTTGAATTGGAGAAGCGCATTGAAGAAGCAAAAATGCCAGAGCACGTTTCAGAAGCGGCATACCGTGAGTTACGTCGTTACGAACATATTCCACAAGCGTCTGCGGAAAGTGGCGTCATTCGTAATTATTTAGAATGGCTCGTTACATTACCTTGGTCCGTTGCAACAGAGGACACGTTAGATTTAGCACGTTCGGAAGAAATTTTAAACCGCGATCACGACGGATTAGAAAAAGTGAAAGAACGTATTTTAGAATATTTAGCGGTGCGTCAAATGACAGATTCGATTCGTGGCCCAATCATTTGTTTAGCAGGACCACCAGGGGTTGGGAAGACGTCACTTGCGCGTTCAATCGCTGAGTCATTGAATCGCAATTTCGTCCGCATTTCATTAGGTGGGGTGCGTGACGAGTCTGAAATTCGCGGTCACCGTCGTACGTATGTTGGAGCGATGCCAGGACGCATTATCCAAGGAATGAAAAAAGCAGGTACGACAAATCCCGTCTTTTTATTAGATGAGATTGATAAAATGTCGAATGATTTCCGTGGAGATCCTTCTAGTGCGATGTTAGAAGTGCTAGACCCTGAACAAAATGCGAACTTTAGCGACCATTATATTGAAGAAACGTATGACTTATCGAATGTATTCTTCTTAGCGACGGCGAACGATATTAGCACAATTCCAGGTCCTTTACGTGACCGAATGGAAATCATTCAACTTGCAGGTTATACTGAGATGGAAAAGAAAGCGATCGCGCTTAACCACCTCATTCCAAAACAGTTAAAAGAGCATGGTTTGACAAAGTCACAAGTAAAGTTCCGTGAAGACGCAGTAGAAGATATCATTCGTTATTATACACGTGAAGCGGGTGTACGTAATTTAGAACGTGAAATTGCGAACGTTTGTCGTAAAGCGGTGAAACAACTCGTTTCTGGTGAACGCAAGTCGATGACAATTACGACAAACGCATTATCGAACTATCTCGGAAAACGTAAATTCCGTCACGGTTTAATGGAAGAGAAAAGTGAAGTTGGCGTTGCGACAGGTCTTGCCTATACACAAGTAGGAGGCGACACACTTCAAATTGAAGTGGCGCTTTCTGAAGGAAAAGGTAAGCTCGTCTTAACAGGAAAATTAGGAGAAGTGATGCAAGAATCTGCTCAAACGGCACTCTCATACGTCCGTTCAAATGCGAAAAGCTTGAACATCGACCCGAAATTCCATGAAAAGACAGACATCCACATTCACGTGCCAGAAGGAGCAGTCCCGAAAGATGGCCCATCTGCAGGGATTACAATTGTGACAGCACTCGTATCAGCGTTGACGAACCGACCGATCCGTCGTGACGTCGGAATGACAGGTGAAGTGACGCTTCGAGGAAAAGTGTTGCCGATTGGTGGATTGAAAGAGAAATCGTTAAGTGCACATCGTGCTGGTATCCGTACTATTATTTTGCCATATGACAATGAACGAGATTTAGAAGACATCCCTGAAAGTATTCGAGAAGAACTCGAATTCCACCTCGTGAAAGATGTAAAAGAGGTCCTTTCACTCGCTTTGGAGGCGTAGAAAATGAAAGTAAACAAAGTAGAAATGATTATGAGTGCCGTTCGACCAGAGCAATATCCCGATACAGGCTATCCTGAATTTGCATTAGCGGGACGTTCCAATGTTGGAAAATCATCTTTCATCAATCGTATGATTGGTCGAAAGTCACTCGCTCGAACATCAAGTAAGCCGGGAAAAACACAAACGTTAAATTTTTATGAAATTGAAGACCAATTGTATTTCGTTGACGTTCCGGGATACGGTTACGCGAAAGTATCGAAAACAGAGCGCGAAGCTTGGGGACAAATGATCGAACAATATTTAACAGGCCGAGATACATTGAAGGCTGTTTTATTAATTGTCGATTTACGTCATGAACCAACGGATGATGATTGTATGATGTATGACTTTTTAGTTCATTACAACATTCCGACAATCGTCATCGCGACGAAAGCAGATAAATTAAAGCGCGGACAAATTGCGACGAATCGCAAACGTGTTAAACAAGTGCTCGACATGCGTCCAGAAGATGAATTAATCGTTTTTTCATCAGAGACGAAAGTCGGGATAGAGGAAGCATGGAGAGCAATCGAAAAATATCGTTAATCGTTTTTAGGAGGAACACCATTGTCAATTTTTTTAACGGGAGCAACAGGCTTCCTAGGCGGTCAATTATTAAAAAACTTATTGCGTGATACAGAAGAGGAATTGTATATTTTAGCGCGCGATGTAGAAAAAGCAGAGCAACTAGTGCGGTCGTTTGAGGCGAAAGAACAATCACGCGTTCATGTCGTAGAAGGAGATGTCACAGCACCTCGCTTCGGTATGAAAGATGAAGACTTTGAGCAACTTGTTGGAAAAGTGTCACTCGTCTATCATTTAGCAGCGCTCGTTCGTTTCGATGAAGAGTTGCGAGATCTCATCTTCTCTATTAACTATGACGGGACAAAATACGTATTGGACGCTGCGACACAATTAGGCGCAAAACGTTTCATTTACGTGAGTACAGCGTATACGGTCGGAAAAGGTGAGCGTGGTTTAGAGCAATTGTATCCACTCGATCATCCGACACATAACCCGTACGAAGAGAGTAAAGTGAAATCGGAACATCTCGTATTCGATTATGCGGACCGAATGGACGTGTCGATTTTCCGTCCTGCAATTATCGTCGGAGACTCTCGTACAGGAGAGGCGGATTCAAAGTTCACATTGTACGGCTTTATGCGTGCGCTTGATGTGTTCAAGCGTCGTGTCGCATTGCGTAATCCCGATTCGACATACCGCGTCGTCGGAAATGAGCAAGCGACATCGAATTTAGTGCCTGTTAACTACGTAGCGGATATTTTAGCGCTCGCTGCTGAAAAAGCAGAGCCGAATACGGTGTACAACATTACGAACCCGAACCCAGCGACAAACTTTGCGATATTCAAAATGATTAAAGCGGCGCTTCAGTTCGATCAATTAGACATCATTCGTCCGAATGAACGTCACGATTTGTCCGAATTAGAGGAACGGATGAATGCAGCGATTTCTGTGTTCGACCCGTATTTGTCACGTGATTTCCAATTCGATGATGACAATACACAAGCTTTACTTCAAGGAACATCAGTCGAGCATTTGAATTTGGATGATGATACATTAAATATGATTATCCGTGCGTATTTTAAAACAAAATAAAACGATAAAAAGTGTTGCCAATCAATGGAGAGGCAACACTTTTTTTGTCGTTCTTGTCATCTTCATTAAAGTATTGTGATTATTATATGAATGCTTCATGAAAGAAATGTGACGAATTATTCAACAAAACATGAGGAACCGTATAGAAAAACGAGCGGAGAGACGGCGATAAGAGAGTGAAATATGTTATACTATCAATTGAATATGAACTGAATGTTACGTAAATCATATAAAAAATGAATGTGAGAGGTGTGAACACCCGATGCATACAATCGTAGTCGGTGTGAACTATCGGACAGCGCCGGTAGAAATTCGAGAGAAATTTGCGTTCGCAGAATCTGAATTACCAGAGGCGATGCAAACATTACAGCAGCAAAAAAGTATTTTGGAAAATATCATTATTTCGACGTGTAACCGTACGGAAATTTATGCAGTTGTCGACCAATTGCATACAGGTCGTTACTATGTAAAACGTTTCATTGCAGATTGGTTTAATTTGCCGATTGATGAACTATCGAAGCATTTAATTATCCGTGAAGACAATAAAGCAGTCGAACATTTAATGCGTGTCACATCTGGAATCGAGTCGATGATTTTAGGGGAGACGCAAATTTTAGGCCAAGTGCGCGATAGCTTTTTACAAGCGCAAGACATCGGAACGACAGGCACGATGTTCAATGAAATGTTTAAACAAGCCGTCACATTTGCGAAACGCGCCCATGCGGAAACAGCAATCGGTGAAAACGCAGTAAGTGTATCGTATGCAGCAGTAGAATTAGCGAAAAAAATATTCGGTTCATTAAAGCATAAACATATCGCGATTTTAGGTGCTGGACAAATGGGGGAACTGGCAGCGAAAAACTTAGCGGGGAGCGGTGTTGGCAAAATTACCGTCTTAAACCGTACGTTTTCAAAGGCAGAGGAGCTTGCGAGTCAATTTGATGGGGAAGCAAAACCATTAACGGAATTACAATGTACATTGCTCGATGCAGACATTTTAATTAGTTCAACTGGGGCGACAGACTATGTCATCGATTTTGAATTGATGCAGTTTGTAGAGCGTTTGCGTAAAGGAAAACCGATTTTCCTCGTTGACATCGCGGTTCCGCGTGACTTAGACCCGAAAATTGGGGATTTACAAAATGTGTTTTTGTATGATATTGATGATTTACATGGTATTGTAGAAGCGAACTTAGCAGAGCGTCAACGTGCAGCAGATGAAATTGGAAAGATGGTTCTTCACGAAGTAGCAGCGTTCCAAGAGTGGGTTGCGACATTAGGTGTTGTCCCTGTCATCTCTGCATTGCGACGTAAAGCGGCAATTATTCAGCAAGATACGATGCAAAGTATCGAGAACAAAATGCCAGATTTAACAGATCGTGAACGAAAAATCTTAAGTAAGCATACAAAATCAATCGTCAATCAACTGTTGCGAGATCCGATTTCACAAGTGAAGGAATTAGCGACAGATCGCAAAGCGAAAGAGAAGTTAGACTTATTTGAGCAGGTGTTCGGCATTTCAGATGAGGTTGTCCGCGAAAAAGAAGTTCTCGCTCAACAAGCGAAAGAACGATTACAGAAACGTGCAGAACGCAACCGACAACGCCTGGCTATGGAGTTATCATCAGAACAGTCGTAATGAGGGGAGTGCACGTTTAGAAGGGTTTGAACGCGCATGACTGAAATGACGTTAGTTCGGTTAGAAGAGCTGATGGTCGTCTTGTACGCCGTCAGCCTCGTCTTTTATTTTATCGACTATTTAAAGCGTGACCGGCTCGCTCATCGGTACGCTTTCGTTTTATTAGCAATCGTTTATTTTTTACAGACGATTAATTTATTTTGGGCTGTGCTCGCGACGAGTCGAATTCCAATTTATTCTTTATTTGATAGCGTTTATTTAATCGCTTGGATTTTAATTTCGATTTCGCTCATTTTACACGCGTCCCATAAATATAGTTTTTTCATTTTCTTCATTAATATTATCGGATTTATTTTTATGACGATTCATACGTTTGGTCCGACGCGAATCGCCGAGTCGAGTATTCGAGAGACGCTCATTTCGGAATTGTTAATTATTCATATTACCTTTGCGATTTTAGCGTATGTCGCCTTTGCGATCGGTTTAATTTTCGCCGTTCTTTATTTATTGCTTTACAGTTTGTTGAAGCAGAAGAAGTGGTCGAAACAGTTTGATCGTTACCCGTCATTAAATCAGACGATGGTCGGGATGAAAGTGACGACGTATGTTGGAATTCCGTTACTGTTCGTCAGTTTAATTTTAGGTGTACAGTGGGCGAATATTATGTTGAATGATTGGTCCATTTTAGATTTTAAAATCGTCAGTTCATTCTTTTTATTAATGGTATATGGTGTTATTTTATATTTGCATAAAATCGACAAATTACGTGCGAATGATTACGCATGGGCGAATGTCATCGCCTTTTTACTCGTCATTATTAATTTCTTTTTAGCGAGTCGTTTATCGCATTTTCATTATTGGTTGTAACTATACAGGAGGCTCATTATGAGAAAAATTATCGTAGGCTCACGCCGCAGTAACTTAGCATTAACGCAAACGAATTGGTTCATCGATCAAATGAAGGCAGCAGGGGCTCCCTTTGAATTTGAAGTGAAAGAAATCGTTACGAAAGGTGACCAAATTTTAAACGTTCAACTTTCGAAAGTCGGTGGAAAAGGTTTATTCGTAAAAGAAATTCAACAAGCTCTTTTCGACAAAGAAATTGACTTTGCGGTACATAGTATGAAAGATATGCCGGCAGTGTTACCAGATGGATTGACAATCGGATGTATTCCGAAGCGCGAAGATCCACGTGACGCATATATCGCAAATGATCACGTTAAATTTGCAGACTTACCGAAAGGAGCTATTGTCGGTACGTCGAGCTTACGCCGTAGTTCACAATTATTGCTCATGCGCCCAGATCTTGAAATTAAATGGATTCGTGGAAATATCGACACGCGCTTACGCAAATTGCGTGACGGTGAGTACGATGCGATCATTTTAGCTGCAGCAGGAATGAAGCGTATGGGATGGCCGGAAGATATCGTGACGGAATATTTACCAGTAGAAAACTATATTCCAGCGGTCGGTCAAGGTGCACTTGCGATTGAATGTCGTGCAGACGATGAAGAGTTACTCGCTGAACTTGCGAAAGTTTCAGATGAAAAGACGTGGAAAGAAGTCGATGCAGAACGTACATTTTTAGCAGCGATGGACGGTTCGTGTCAAGTGCCGATCGCAGCGTTCGCTGAAGCGACAGAAGACGGTGTAACGATGACAGGATACGTTGCAAGTCCAGATGCCGCACAAGTGTTCAAATTTACAGATTCGAATACGGATACGGTCGCACTCGGTGAAGCGGTCGCGAAGCAATTACGTTCAGAAGGAGCGACAGAAGTCATTGAGAAAGTGATGGCGGAATTCAATGAAAACAACGAATAAATTGCGTGGACAAACCGTTATTTTTACGGGAACACCAAAATCGAATGAAGCCCCAGAGCTCGTCCGACAGCATGGGGGAGAAGTGTATTCTTTTCCCCTTATTCGTGTTCAACCGATCCATCAGCCGAATGACATCGAACAGATGAAAAGTTGCGAAACTGCGACATGGCTCATTTTTACGAGTCAGTCGTCCGTTCAATCGTTCGCAGAAAAAATGGATCGTTATCAGTATGAAGCTAAGCAGTTTAAAGGGCAAATCGCAGCGGTAGGGACGAAGACAGCAGCCGCTTTAGAACGTTTAGGTTTTGAAGTATCGTTCATTCCGACTGTCTTTAGTGCAGATGTGTTCGTGAAACAGTTCGCGCCAGAAAAAGAAGAACAAGTGCATGTCGTCTTTTTACGTGGCAATTTAGCGAGCTCGGTATTGCGAGAAGGTTTACCGTTTCGCATTACAGAGTGGACCGTGTATGAAACCGTTTCGAATGAAGCCGTATTCGATGATTTAGTACAATGTTTGCAAAAAACGAATCGTCCGATTGTTTCGTTCGCGAGTCCGTCGGCCGTACATATTTTTGCTGAACATATCGCGCCGCAAGTCGGTTGGGACAAAATCGAACCTGCTGCAATCGGACATGTGACAGAACGTGCTTTGGCAAAAGAGAATGTCTTGAATCCGATCGTCCCTCGTGTATATACTTTAGTAGAACTCGTCAAACAAATCGTGAAAACGAAAGGAAGAGAAAGAATGACACCATCATTCAAACGCAACCGTCGTCTTCGTACGACAGCAAATTTACGTGCGATGGTACGTGAAACAACATTGAGTAAAAATGATTTTATTTATCCGATTTTCGTCATTGAAGGAGAAAATATTAAAAATGAAATTCCGTCAATGCCAGGCATTTATCAGTTTTCGTTAGATCAATATGAAGCGGAATTAAAACGTGTCGTAGAAGCGGGTGTTCCATCGATCATTTTATTCGGTGTTCCGAGTGAAAAAGACGCATGTGGTACAGAAGCTTACAATGACGAAGGAATTGTACAACGTGCGACGAAATTGACGAAACAATTGTATCCCGACCTCGTCGTCTTAGCGGATACATGCTTATGTCAATATACAGACCACGGACATTGTGGAGTCGTAGAAGGAGACTATGTCGACAATGACCAGTCGCTTGAATTGCTTGCGAAAACAGCGGTGAGCCAAGCGCGTGCAGGTGCCGACATTATCGCACCGAGCAATATGATGGACGGATTTGTCGCAGTCATCCGTGAAGCGCTCGACGAAGCAGGATTCGTCAATGTACCGATCATGAGCTATGCGGTGAAATATGCGAGTGCGTATTACGGACCGTTCCGAGACGCAGCGGATTCTGCACCGCAGTTCGGAGACCGTAAAACGTATCAAATGGACCCGGCGAATCGTCGTGAAGCATTGCGTGAAGCCGAAAGTGATATCGACGAAGGAGCAGACTTCTTAATCGTGAAACCAGCGCTCAGCTATTTAGACGTAATGCGTGAAGTGAAAAATATGACGAATTTACCAGTCGTCGCTTACAATGTGAGCGGAGAGTATTCTATGGTAAAAGCAGCGGCAGCACAAGGTTGGATTGACGAAAAAGCAATCGTATTAGAAACATTATTAAGCATGAAGCGTGCGGGAGCAGACTTAATTATGACGTACCACGCAATCGACGCAGCATGCTGGTTGGAGGAAAATTAATTGACGAAAAATTATACGAAATCAAAAGCAGCGTTTGCTGAAGCAGTAGACTTAATGCCAGGTGGCGTAAACTCACCCGTTCGTGCATTCGGATCTGTAAACATGGACCCGATTTTCATCGATCGTGGACATGGTGCTAAAATGACGGATATCGATGGAAATGAGTACATCGATTACGTATTATCATGGGGACCTTTAATCGTCGGTCATACGAATGAACAAGTCGTAAAAGGCATTCAAGAACAAGCGATGAAAGGTTCAAGCTTCGGTGCATCGACAGAAGCGGAAAACGAATTAGCGAAGCTCGTCATCGAGCGCGTACCATCAATCGAAATGATCCGTATGACGTCAAGCGGTACGGAAGCGACGATGAGTGCTCTTCGTTTAGCGCGTGGGTATACAGGTCGCAACATCATTTTGAAGTTTGAAGGATGTTACCACGGACACGGAGATTCATTGCTCATTAAAGCAGGCTCTGGTGTCGCTACACTCGGTTTACCAGATAGCCCAGGTGTTCCAGAGTCAATCGCAAAAAATACAGTAACGTGTGCGTACAACGACTTAAATACAGTGCGTGAAGTGTTTGAAAAACACGGAGACGACATCGCAGCCATTATCGTTGAGCCTGTTGCTGGAAATATGGGAGTCGTTCCGCCGCAAGAAGGTTTCTTACAAGGGTTGCGCGACGTGACGAAACAATACGGCTCACTTTTAATCTTCGACGAAGTGATGACAGGATTCCGTGTCGCTTACGACTGTGCGCAAGGGTATTTCGGTGTGACACCAGACTTAACATGTCTCGGGAAAGTAATCGGAGGCGGATTGCCAGTCGGCGCATTCGGTGGACGTCGTGACATTATGGAACGTATCGCACCAGCAGGAGATGTGTATCAAGCAGGAACATTATCAGGAAACCCACTCGCGATGCGTGCTGGAATTGAAACGTTAAAACAATTAACACCTGAAACGTATGACTACTTCACAAAACTCGGAGACCAGTTAGAAGCAGGGTTCCGTGAAGCGGCGACGAAATATAACATTCCACATACTGTAAACCGTGCAGGCTCGATGATCGGTTACTTCTTCACAAACGAAGATGTTACAAATTACGATAAAGCGAAAACATCGGATTTACAATTGTTCGCAGACTATTACCGTCTCATGGCGGAAGAAGGGGTCTATTTACCGCCTTCACAATTCGAAGGAATGTTCTTATCGACAGCTCACACACCTGAGCTCGTAGACGAAACAATTCAAGCATTCCATACAGTATTCGCGAAACTAGCAAAATAAATACGAAAAACGTTCATCTGAGAAGGTGAACGTTTTTTGTTCTGTACAAACATTCGTTCCGTCCGTATAATGAAGAACGAAACTATGGAAGAAAGCAGTGATGATAATGGCAACAGGAACACATTCAGTAGAAGTACCCGTTTCACAACAAAAAGTATGGGATTTTGTCAGCAATATGGAAAAATGGGCGAAACTCGTTCCGGGATATAGCGGGCATGAAATGATTAGCGATACGCGTTCAACATGGACGTTCAAAGGAAATGTGAGCGTCATTAAAAAAACAGTCGAAGTGCAAATTGATATTTTAGAATGGAATGAACCGGAAAAAGTGACGTTTCAACTAACAGGTTTATCTGATAAATTTTCAGGAACAGGGTATTTTATCGCTGAACCGATTGACGCTACACAT
>JASLHQ010000177.1 GCA_030152265.1 Savagea sp. | reverse complement strand
AAAAGATCAATCTTAATAGAAATGAACTACAGAAAGTGATTAATCATTGCACTCTACAGTACTCATTCTCATTTCTATTATTCAAATTTTTTCTAATGAAAATGGAATATAAGACGAAATTTCATTGAACAATGACATTTCCAAAATAGAAAACGCATGAAATCAAAGTATAGCTTTTGATTCCATGCGTTTTTGAATTTGTCTGAGAGGTAACTCAGCTTATTCTCCTTTTAAATTTCACATTTTCCGTCTGCACACATGCCGCCTGCATCTTCTTCCCCTAAAACTTGGAGAGCTGGTTGAAGACCTGCTTCTTGCGCTACTTTTTCAATTGCTTGTGCGAACACTTCCGCTGGTTGTCCACCTGACATCGCGTATTTGCGATCCATGACGAAGAATGGAACACCGCGCACACCTACTTGAGCTGCTTCTGCGATATCTGTACGCACTTCTTCTTCGAATGCGTTTGAGCTTAACACTTCTTTCACTTCCGCTTCGTCGAGACCGACTTCTGTCGCAAGTGGAATGAGCACTTCATCGAGACCAATTTTTTGACCTTCTATGAAATACGCACGAAGTACGCGCTCTGTAAATTCGATATCGAGCCCTTTCGTTTTCGCGAATTTCGCTAAACGATGTGCTTTAAATGTATTCGCTGGTGTTAATGCGTCTAAGTTGTAATCGAGTCCAACTGTTTTCGCTTGCGCTGCCATATTTTCCATCATGCCGAGCGCTTCTTCTTCACTTTTACCGTATTTACGCGCTAAGCTTTCATGATATTTCTCATCTGTGCTCGCTGGCGCTGTCGGGTCAAGCTCATACGCTTTATATTCGACCGTCACTTGATCGCCATAAGGTGACATTTTTAACGCTTCTTCAAGACGTCGCTTCCCAATATAACAAAATGGGCATACGAAATCTGACCATACTTCAATTTTCATAAAAAAACACTTCCTCTCTATTGTCCATCATAAAGAGGAAGTTTTTAAGAAACAACTTTTCTGCTTTTATGCAAATTGTAGCGCATGTGCTAAGTCTTCTAATAAGTCTTCCACGTCTTCTAATCCGACAGAAAGACGCACTAAACCATCTGCGATTCCAATCTCATGACGACGCTCTTTCGGAATCGAAGCGTGAGTCATTTTTGCGGGTACTGAAATTAAACTTTCAACCGCCCCTAAACTTTCTGCTAATGTAAAATAACGAACGTTTTCAACGACTGCTTTCGCTTCTTCTTCTCCTTTAACAACGAAAGAAATCATTCCCCCATATCCGGAAGCTTGCGCTTGATGAGTTAAATGACCAGGATGTGTTGAAAATCCAGGATAGTACACTTTTTCTACTCGCTCATGACGATGTAAATATTGCGCAATTTTTTGAGCGGACCGTTCAATCTCTTCCATACGGACGCCGAGCGTTTTCATACCGCGGATGAGCAACCAACTGTCGTGAGGTGCTAGAACACCACCTGTCGCGTTTTGAATGTAATGCAACCTTTCCCCTAGCGCACGCCCTTTCGTGACGACTAAACCTGCTACGACGTCGCTATGTCCCCCTAAATATTTCGTCGCACTATGTACGACAATGTCCGCACCATGCTCGATCGGGTTTTGGAAGTAAGGTGTGCTAAACGTATTGTCGACGATTAGTAATAGATTCGCTTTTTTCGCAATTTCTGCAATCGTCGGTAACGATGTAATTTTCAATAAAGGGTTCGTCGGTGTTTCAATAAAAATGGCCTTCGTGTTCTCTTGAATGGCACTTTCCACCTCTTCTTTATTCGTAGTATCGACGAAGCTTACACCGATTTGATGACGGATTAAAATTTGAGTCATCAAACGATACGTCCCGCCGTAAACATCTTCAGAAAGCAATAGATGGTCTCCTGCTTCAAATAGATCCATCACCGCTGTAATAGCCGCCATTCCCGAAGCGAAAGCAAATCCTCTATCCCCTTGTTCAAGTTCGGCAATTAATAACTCCACTCCCTCACGCGTCGGATTCCCCGTACGTGCATATTCATATTCAAAATCACCGATGGAACGTTGACGAAATGTGCTCGCTTGAACGATCGGTAATGATAAAGCACCTGTCGCTTCATCGACTGCACGTCCCCCGTGAATTAAAGCTGTCTTTTTTCTCATATTGTTCACTCCAATACATTTGATTGTAAATAACGTTCGATTCGGTCTGGAAAAATCGTTACGATATTCTGATTGCGCTCTGCTTGTTCAGCTTCTCTTTTCATCGCGACATAGGCAGCCCCTGATGAACTGCCGAGCAATAAACTGTGATGACGCGCAAGATAACGAGTCGCTTGAAAAGCTTCTTCATCGCTTACCCAACTAATCTTATTAATTTCATCGGGATTGATAAATGTAGAATAGTGAGACATACCAATCCCCTCGATTGCATAAGGCGCTTCCGCATGCCCTTCCAATGTCGCGCCAACCGGTTGCACGAGTACTGTTTTAAGATTCGGGTTATATTCTCTCAAGCGACGAGCGACTCCGACGAGCGTTCCACCTGAACCGCCACCAGCAATGAGTACATCAATATGGCCATTGAGATCGCGCATCAGTTCATCCGCTAGTCCGACGTAAGCTTCTGGATTCCATTCGTTATCAAATTGATTCGGCATATATTGTGCGATTCCTTTTGCGACGAGTTTCTCTGCTCTTTCAATCGCTCCGTCCATTCCTTCTTCTTCGCTCGTTTCGATGACCGTGGCACCGAGCGCACGCATGAGCTGTTGTTTTTCAATGCTAAATTTAGCCGGCACTGTCACGATTAATTCCACTCCGAAATGTTGTGCTGCAATTGCAAGACCAATTCCTGTATTTCCAGCAGTCGGCTCTACAATCGTATCGCCTCTTTGAATCAATCCTTCTTGCAAAGCACGTTCAATTAAATGATACCCGAGTCGGTCTTTCACACTTCCGCCGATATTTTGATTTTCTAACTTCGCATACAGTTGAACGTTCGGATACTTAAATTGATAGAGTGGCGTATCGCCGATCAATTGTATCGCTGATTGATAAATCATACACTCATCCCTCTACTTAAAATATTTCATGCCACTCGTTGCGATGTGCTAACATGTCTTTCGCTAACTCTTTTGCTCCTTCTAAACTGTGGCTCGCTGCCCATCCGCACTGCACTTCATTACAAGCGGGCACTTCTTTCGCTTTTAACACGTCTTGCAATACGTTTTCAACGAGTTGAAACACCGCTTCTTCATCCGACTCATTCAAAACGGATAAATAGTAACCCGTTTGGCATCCCATCGGACTTAAGTCGACGATTTGCTCACTATAATTCCGACTCAATTCTGCCATTAAATGCTCGAGAGAATGGACAGATGGCATATCCATATGTTCTTTATTCGGCTGTTTAAAGCGCAAATCATATTTATAAATGACGTCACCATGTGTCCCGTCAATAACGCTTGCTAATCGAATGTACGGAGCTTTCACTTTCGTATGATCTAAATTAAAACTTTCAACATTCATTTTTTTCGTCATGTTCATTCTCCTTTTGTCGCTTCTACTACCCAAACGTAATGATTCATTTGTGTAAATCGTGTCGTAAATCCGCCTTTTTCGAATAATGATTGAAGGACGGGAATCGTTGGATAAAACTCGCTTTTCAAGTCTGCTGCGAGACGGTCATAGCCACGTTGTTCTGCGCGCTCAATCGTTTTCGCGAATGCCTCATCCGCTACGAACATCGTATCTGCAAAAATCACTTTCCCTCCTGGACGTAAACTTCGCGCAAATTTATAAATTGCGCGCTCTTTCTCCTCGTCTGTTAAATGGTGAAAGGCGTACGTACTTACTATCGAATTTACTCGTTCAGACAATTTATAGTTTAAAAAATGTCCGTCTTGTATCGTTAAATTAGGTATTTTTCGTTCGGCGATCGCTCGCATTTCTTGAGATGGTTCAATTCCTACTAATAATTGACCGAATTGTTGTAAACGAACGGACAAGTTTCCCGTTCCGACACCAAACTCCACAATTTTGCCAAAGGCGCGCTCCGCAACAAAATTTAAAATTTCTTCGTATCGTTCAAACACTTCTCGATACTGTTCATCTTCTCCAAAAACTGTCGCGTCATAATGAGCGGACCACTCGTCAAAAAGCGTTGTAAAATCAACTTCCATTCTTTATCCCTCTATTCCTACTTGTTTAATATGAATTAAACTATAACATGCCTTTTTCAAAAAGACAATGAAAAGAAAAAACCTACCATCCTTGATAGGACAGTAGGTTCGATTTTAAATTTTATGCTTTCATCGCATCTGTTAATTGTGGGATAATTTGTTTTTTACGTGATACGACACCTTCTAAGAGAGCGCGATTGTTTTCAAGTGTGACATTGAAAGCACGCTCTACAGCTGAAGCTTGTTCACCAACTGCAATCGCGACAGAGTTACTATTTAAAATATCTGTCGTTACGAAAACGAATAAATCGAGCTGTTTATTTTCTAAAACGGCACGCATCGCTTCTTCGATTTCAGCTTGACGCGCTAACATATCGTTTAAGTCAACAGCGTTTACTTGCGCAACTTCTACTTTGTAATCGCCCATTCCAAATTCTTTCGAATCCAGTCCGACGAGTTGAGCTGCTGTTTTGTCGCTTAAGTCCGCTCCTGCTTTCAACATTTCTAAACCGTACTCTTCGATATCCACACCTGCAATCTCTGCAAGTTCCATCGCTGCTGTACGATCTTCTTCTGTAAATGTCGGTGATTTAAACAATAAAGAATCTGAAACGATTGCCGAAACCATTAATCCCGCAATATCTTTCGGAATGTCTACATTGTTTTCAGCGTAGATTTTTTTAATAATTGTCGCTGAACAGCCGACTGGTTCCGCACGGTAGTAAAGTGGACCAGCCGTTTCAAAGTTTGCGATTCGGTGATGGTCAATTACTTCAATAATTTGAACGTCATCGATATCATCGACCGACTGTTGACGTTCGTTATGGTCTACTAAAATGACTTTCTCTACTTCTGGCTTCGCTTTTTCAATGAGACGTGGTGCCTCTACTTTGAAATAATCTAAACCGTATTGTGTTTCTTTCGACACTTCACCTAAGCGAACTGCTTCTGCATTCATGCCGAGTTCGCGCTTTAAATGTGCATAAGCAAGCGCTGACATAATTGAATCTGTATCCGGGTTTTTATGCCCGATGACGAGTACTTTCTCCATTCTGTATTTCCTCCTTGTTATTCATGCCATCATTTTAGCACAAATTTGAGATTTATATCGCTTCTTTTTCTTTATATTGTTGTTCGATTTTTGCAATGTAATTAATGGAGTGCTCATTGAATTGTTCTGGTTGGTCAATATTGCAGACGTGACCTGACTTTTCAATCGGAATAAATTCGAACGTGTCATAACGACGCACAACTTCTTTAACAGGAGGAATAAATAAATAATCTTCATCGCCCATTAAAAATAAAGTAGGGATATTCGTCGTCGATGCTTGTAAATTTGATAAGTAAGGATTGATCAGTCGTGTTAAAGAGAGCCATTTAACAAATTCTTTTTGACACATTTTTTTCGCTTCATTGACGAAAACGAGACGTGAATGCTCATGTTCTTTACGAGGCATAATGATATATGCAAATAACTTATATAACGTCATATAAGGAATGATTCGCTTCGTTGCGCGTCCGATCCATAAGAGCACTTTCGTTCGAATATCGAGACGAATAATCGCTCCTCCTAAAATGAGAGACTTAATGCGTTCCGGATGATGATCTGCCATCGTTTGTGCAATGATTGTACCTAACGACATGCCAATAATGTGCGTAGATTCAATATTAAGTTCGTCTAATACTTCTATCACTTCATTTGACACATCTAAAAATGTATCTCCTTTTTGCCATTGTCCTTGTTCTGATTTTCCATGTCCTCTTAAATCGACGAGTAATACATTATGTTCTTTACGAAATTCGCGTATTTGTTTATGCCATATTGATGAGCTTCCCCCCGCTCCGTGAACAAATGTAACCCATGGCGCTTCTGGACCTGCTTCATATGTACGATAGTGTAGCAAAACGTTCACCCTTCCTTTTTGTTTCCTATACCCATTTTTGTAACGTGCTACGCTTTTTTAATATAGTAAAAAATAAAAAAGAGGTATGCATGTAATTTTACGATACACCTCTTTTTATTATACTAAAAAATAACATGTAGTTTCAACTTTATTCGCTCGTTTTACAAACCTTGTCCTTGTGCATATGCGCGATACTTTTCGTGACTCGCATACAATTGCTCGTGTGTTCCACGTCCTGACACTTGACCATCTTCAATGAAAATTAATTGGTCTGCATGCGTAATCGTCGATAAACGATGAGCGATCATCAATGTCGTACGTCCTTGCATTAAATGATGTAGCGCTTCTTGAACGTGCGCTTCCGAGCCGCTGTCTAAGTTCGATGTCGCCTCGTCTAACAGTAAAATGTCCGGGTCATGTAAAAGAGCTCGCGCAATAGCAATTCGTTGACGTTGTCCGCCTGACAATTTCATGCCGCGCTCTCCGACGAATGTATCGAATCCTTGCGGTAATTTTTCGATAAACTCTAAAGCGTTCGCTGCTTTTGCCGCTTCGATCACTAATTGTTGATCTACTTCTTCACTAAATCCATACGCAATATTGTCGGTAATCGTTCCATTCATTAATGGGCTTTCTTGAGAAACGTAACCAATTTTACTTCTCCACTGTTTTAACTCCATCGCA
>JASLHQ010000173.1 GCA_030152265.1 Savagea sp. | reverse complement strand
TTATAAATTGACGCCACAACGCGAAGCGACTGTTATGGTACTACTTGAGAATGAAGAGGATCACCTCAGCGCAGAGGACGTCTTCTTACTCGTAAAAGAACGAGCGCCAGAAATTGGTCTTGCAACTGTGTACCGCACATTAGAATTGTTAACTGAATTAAAAATCGTCGACAAAATTAATTTCGGAGATGGCGTCGCACGCTATGACTTACGTCAAGAAGGAGCGACTCGTTTTCACCATCACCTCATCTGTATCGAATGTGGTTCTGTAGATGAGATCCAAGAAGATTTACTCGGCGAAGTGGAAAAAATTGTCGAAACTCGTTTTCAATTTACAGTGAAAGATCACTGGCTTACGTTCCACGGGATTTGTAAACGTTGTAAACAGAAAGAAAATAAAAAGAAGTAGAAAGGATGGCGCATGCCGTCCTTTTTCTATTGAAAGGAGGATACTCATGCAAGCGATCGATGAGTTTATTCATTTTTTAATTGTGGAAAGACAGCTCGCACATAATACAGTGGAAGCGTATCGTCGAGATTTAAAGCGATATGATGAGTATCGGGAAGTACGAGGGATAACAGAGTGGCAGCAAATGACTCGTTTACTCATTGTCGATTATTTACAACAATTGCAAACAGAAGGTCTCTCGTCACGCACGCTCGCTCGTCACATTTCAACATTGCGCATGTTTCATCAATTTTTAATACGGGAACAGTTAAGTACTCACGATCCGACTGTTTTGTTACAATTGCCTCAAATTGCTAAAACATTGCCGACCATTTTAACGGTAGAGCAAGTAGACCGCTTACTTGCTCAACCTGACTTGAGCAAACCACAAGGAGTTCGAGACCGAGCGATGTTAGAATTGTTGTATGGGACAGGGATTCGTGTTTCGGAACTCGTCGATAGCGATATCGATTCCGTGCAGCTTGAAATTGGTTTTATTCGCGTCGTTGGGAAAGGGAATAAAGAGCGTATTTTACCTTTAGGAAAGCATGCAAAACAAGCGTTACAAACATATATCGAAGAAGCGCGACTTACTTTTTTACAAAAACAATATGATAAAACGCCGCTTTTTGTTAATATGAGAGGGAAGCGTTTGACGCGACAAGGCATTTGGAAAATTGTCAAACAGTACGCGATTCAAGCGGACATCCAGCAAGACTTAACGCCTCACACGTTGCGTCACACTTTTGCGACGCATTTAGTAGAGAATGGGGCGGATTTACGAGCGGTACAAGAACTGCTCGGACATACTGATATTTCAACAACACAAATTTATACGCACGTTTCAAGAAAACATTTAAAAGAGATGTATGATCAATATCATCCACGTGCGTGAGGAGGAATTATAGATGACACCATTATTTAAACGCATTCATTTAATCGTACTCGATTCAGTAGGAATTGGAGAAGCGCCTGATGCGAAAAACTTCGGCGATGAAGGAGCAGATACGCTCGGTAATATCGTCCGTGCGACAGGTGGATTAAATGTGCCACATTTAGTCGAACTCGGGCTCGGCAACATCCGTCCGATTGAAGGACTAGCAACGACGGAACAACCGAAAGGAGTTTACGGAAAATTACAAGAAGCTTCTGTCGGGAAAGATACGATGACAGGACATTGGGAAATTATGGGCCTTAACATCGATAAGCCGTTTAAAGTGTATCCGGAAGGATTCCCAGAAGAACTGATTCGACAGTTGGAAGAACGTACAGGCCATAAAGTGATCGTCAACAAACCAGCGAGCGGTACAGCTGTCATTGAAGATTACGGTGAAGAACATATGAAGACAGGAGCGCTTATCGTTTACACGTCCGCGGACCCTGTTTTACAAATTGCAGCACATGAAGAAGTGGTGCCGTTAGAAGAACTGTATGAAATTTGCGAAATCGCACGTGAATTGACATTACAACCAGAATTTTTAGTCGGTCGTGTCATCGCGCGTCCGTTCATCGGCGAGCCAGGCAATTTCACGCGCACATCGAACCGTCATGACTACGCTTTAAAACCATTTGGTCGCACAGTGATGAACGAATTGAAAGATGCTGGAAAAGATGTGATTGCTGTCGGAAAAATTAACGACATTTATAACGGAGAAGGTGTAACGGATGCGGTCCGTACAAAATCGAATATGGACGGAGTCGACAAATTACTTGAAGTGATGGAGCAACCATTCGATGGATTAAGCTTCACAAACCTCGTCGACTTTGACGCGATGTTCGGACATCGCCGAGACCCAGAAGGATACCGTCAAGCGTTGGAAGAATTCGATGCACGCTTACCGGAAATTTATGAGCGTATGGGAGAAGATGACTTGCTCATTTTAACAGCAGATCACGGGAACGACCCTACAGCGCCAGGAACAGATCATACACGTGAATATGTACCATTACTTGCCTACTCACCAAAAATGGCGGGACGTGCTTTTGATGTGCGCGAGACGTTTTCAGATATCGGAGCGACGATTGCGGACAACTTTAACGTGCCACTTCCAGAACACGGAACGAGCTTTTTACCTTTATTGAAAGAGCAGGTGAAATAACGATGCGTTTTGTCGACATTTTAGAAAAAAAGCGGGACGGTCATGAACTGACGCGAGAGGAAATTGATTTTTTTATTGAAGGATATACGAACGGTACAATTCCAGATTATCAAGCGAGCGCTTTTTTAATGGCGGTTTATTTCCAAGGGATGACAGCGGAAGAGCAAGGTCATCTCGTCATGGCGATGGTCAATAGTGGCGACACGATCGACCTTTCGCAAATTGAAGGAATTAAAGTAGATAAGCATTCGACAGGGGGCGTCGGAGATACGACGACACTCATCCTCGTACCGCTCGTTGCAGCATGTGGTGTACCGGTTGCGAAAATGAGCGGACGCGGTCTGGGTCATACAGGTGGAACACTCGATAAGTTAGAAGCGATTGAAGGATTCCAAATTGAATTGAGCGAACGAGCATTTATCGACCAAGTGAACACATTGAAAGCGGCAGTCATCGGTCAAAGTGGCAACTTAACGCCAGCGGATAAAAAGATTTATGCATTGCGCGATGTGACGGCAACGGTCGATAGCATTCCACTCATTGCGAGCTCCATTATGAGTAAAAAAATCGCAGCAGGTGCTGATGCGATCGTGCTCGACGTAAAAGTCGGTGAAGGTGCATTTATGAAAACAGTCGAACAAGCGGAGCAGTTAGCGCATGCGATGGTGAATATCGGTGAAGCGGTCGGACGTCAGACGATGGCAGTCATTTCAAATATGAGTGAACCTCTCGGCGAAGCGATCGGAAATGCGCTTGAAATTGAAGAGGCAATCGCGACATTAAAAGGTGAAGGGCCGGAAGATTTAACAGAACTTTGTTATGTGCTCGGAAGTAAAATGATCGTCGCTGCGAAAAAAGCGTCGAGCTTTGAAGAAGCACGCCATATGTTGAAAACAGTTATTGAAGACGGTTCAGCACTTCAATTGTTTAAAGAAATGATCGAAGCGCAAGGGGGAGACGGATCGATCGTCGATGACCCGAAACGTTTACCGCAAGCGACGTACACATTTGAAGTGCTCGCATCACAAGATGGGTACATTGAAAAAATAATTGCGAACGATATCGGTGTAGCCGCGATGCTTCTCGGAGCAGGACGTGCGACGAAAGAAGATGAAATCGATATGGCTGTCGGTTTGCGTTTACACAAAAAAATAGGAGACGTTGTTAAAAAAGGTGAATCGCTCGTCACGATTTACAGCAATAAAGAAGATGTGACAACGACTCGAGAAAAAATTGAACGAGCGATTCAAATTAGCGCAACAAAAGTTGAAAAACAACCGCTCATCTTCGAGACGATTGGCGAAGCGTAAAATGAATTAGTTCAAGACTTTCTCCCTTCTTTTCGCTATAATAGAACGTACGAGCTGGAGAGAAGGGGGAATTTTTATGTTTTTACACGGAACACAAGCAGTGAATGAAGAAGGACATTTAGAAATCGGCGGTGTCGATGTAACGGAAATTGTTGCCGAATATAGCACACCGACGATCGTTTATGATATGGCACTTTTTGAACGACGTGCGAAAGGATTTGTCGACACATTTGAACAACTCGGAGTGAAAGCGCAAGTCGCCTATGCGAGTAAAGCATTTTCGAATATCGCTTTATATCAATACGCCGAAACATTAGGTTTATCGCTCGACGTCGTATCTGAAGGTGAATTGTATACAGCAGTACGTGCGAATTTCCCGGCAGAGCGTATTCATTTCCACGGAAATAATAAAAGCGAATCGGAGTTGCGTTACGCGTTTGAAGTAGGAATTGGTTGTATCGTCATCGACAATTTTTATGAAATTGAATTATTGCGTCAAATTGCGGCAGAACGCAACCAAAAGATGAACGTTTTAATTCGTGTGACGCCTGGGGTTGAAGCGTCGACACATGATTACATTACGACAGGTCAAGAAGATTCGAAATTCGGTTTCGATCTTAAAAATGGCCAAGCAGACCGCGCTTACGCACAATTGAAAGATGATGAACATTTGCAACTTCTCGGGATGCATTGTCATATCGGCAGTCAAATTTTTGAAGTGGACGGTTTCGTTCATGCAGCGGAAGCGCTCATGCAAAAAATGCATACGTGGCAAGAAGAGGATCACTTCATTTGTTCTGTGTTGAACTTAGGTGGGGGATTCGGTATTCGTTACACGGATGAAGATGCTCCTGAAGAGCCGCATGTGTATGTGAAGGCGATGACAGAAGCGGTAATGAAACTAGCGGAGCAATACGAGTATCCGATGCCTGCGATTTGGATCGAACCTGGCCGTTCTCTCGTAGGGGATGCAGGAACAACGCTTTACACAGTCGGAAGTCAAAAGGAAGTACCGAATGTTCGACAATATGTAGCGGTCGATGGCGGTATGACAGACAATATTCGTCCAGCACTTTACGACGCAAAGTATGAAGCGGTCGTTGCGAACAAGATGAACGCACCGAAAGATACAGTTGTCACAATTGCTGGAAAGTGTTGTGAGTCGGGGGACCAACTCATTCAAGATGCACATATTAGCGCAGTGGAAGACGGAGATATTATTGCACTCTTCTGCACAGGAGCGTATACTTACGCTATGGCGAGCAACTATAACCGTCTCGCAAAGCCGGCTGTCGTCTTTGTCAAAGAGGGGCGTCATCAACTTGTCGCACGACGCGAACAATTAGAAGACCTCGTCCGTTTAGATGAAACATTGCCACAAGATTGGTTGGAGGAACGAAATTGAAGAAGAGAAATATAATTCTTTTTCTAATCATTGTCACGGTGTCGCTCATTTGGGGATTGCTGTACTGGTTTTACGTCGCACCGAATTTCGGACCGGGTTCGGGTAGTTGACGCAACGACAATTAGAAAAGAAGGGATAATTGTGGAACTTTTTCGTTATCGAAAAGCGTATGAAAAAATTGCGATGGGTTTTTTATCGTACATACCGACAGAAAAAATGTTAAAAAAGTTACAAGAAACGATTACGCTTTATCAAGAAGATCCGAATTGGCATCTTTATTTATTGAAGCGTGAAGAAGATTTTATTGCACTCGTCGGTGTGATGGTAGATGAGGAAGAAGGAGAATGGACATTGCAACATCTCTCTGTTAATCCTTCGTATCGCAATGAAGGAATCGCGCGGTACCTCGTGGATCAAATGTATGAAAAATACGGACATATGACCGCGAAAGGTACGGTACATACGAGAATGTTTTTGAAGTAAAAAACCGTGTAGACAAAGTGACCTCACTTTGTCTACACGTGTTTTCATGTCTTTTTACGGTATTTTTGAAAGACATGTACATGTTTATGGAGAAGGATATGTTCAGGAGCTTCTTCGATCGTCACTCGTCGCCAAAGGAGAGAAGGGTCGGTTTCGATGACAAAAGGGCGAAACGCCATTTGACGTTCAATCGATTGAAGCGCGTGCTCGCATTGGTTGTACAATAATGTTTTGTCGATATGAGGCTCGTCCCACTCCACTTCGTCAAAGCGTTTTAAAGCGTTGCGCATCGTTTTTTCAGCGCCGCATAAATTTCCTCTTCGCCAATGATACAATGAGGTGGAAATGAGTATGAGTAAAGGAAGTACGTGTTTTTTCGTCCGTACACCTGTATCAATCCACAATTCCTCCAACACTTCATGACACTCAAAATAGTCACGCGTTTCATTGAAGTAGCGCATAAATTGAAGAAAGCGTCGATCTTGCCAATACATCATCATTAATCAGTCCTTTATAAAGGTGGTCGTTACATGAGTTACGAAGTAAAATTAAGTATATATGAAGGTCCACTCGATTTGCTCCTCCATTTAATTAAAAGATTAGAAATCGATATTTACGATATTCCGATGAAAGAATTAACGAGTCAGTATGTCGAGCATATCGAAACGATGTCGATTTTACAACTAGATGAACTAGGGGAATATTTAGTGCTCGCGGCCACGCTAATTGAAATTAAGAGCAAAATGTTACTGCCTGTTCATGAAGAATTGGAAGAGGTCGTTGAAGAAGAGGAAGACCCGAGGGAGTCGCTCGTCGAACGTTTACTGCGTTACGAACAGTATAAAAAAGCAGCGCTCCAATTAGAAGCATCTTATGAGGAAGAGCGCAAACATTATGCGAAATTCCCAACCGTAGTGGAAGCTATGGAAGAAGAGGAAACATTTAACGTGTTTGACCTCGTAAAAGCTTTCCAAAAGATGCTCAAAAAACAAGTGAAACAAGAACCGAAAAAAGCGCGTGTCGGACGTTCGTCTGTTACAGTAGAAGAAGCGGTCATTCAAGTGTTATCCGCATTGGACAGACATGATGGTGCCTGTCGATTCGATGAATTGTTTGAAACGTATGATCGCTCGCAATTAGTGATGACATTTTTTGCGATATTGCATTTAATGCGTGACGGACAAGTGCGTGCGACACAACAGCATAATTTTGACGAAGTATATATTGAAAAGAGGTGATTCGAGTGCTTGATGAAGCATTGATTGAAAGTTTGTTGTACGTTCGTGGAGAGGAAGGAATCACTTTAAAACAACTGAACCAATTCACGACATGTACAGAAGAACAGTTAAAGCAGTGGATGCTAAAATTAGAGCAAGATGAAAAGCGAGGCATCCAGTTAAAAAAATATGGTAACCGCTATAAATTTGTGACGAAGAAACAGTTTAGTGAGCAAGTGGAGCAGTTGATGGCTGAGCGTGTCGCATCGTCTTTAAGTCAAGCAGCTTTAGAAGTGCTCGCTATCATCGCGTATAAACAACCGATTACACGCGTAGAAGTCGATGATATAAGAGGAGTGAGCAGTGATGGACCTTTGCAACGACTCGTTCAACGTGAGCTCATTCATGAACAAGGTCGTCTTGATCAAATTGGTCGACCGATTTTATACGGCACGACGGATTTGTTTTTAGAGCAATTCGGATTGGAAACGCTCGAACAATTACCGCCCTTGCCGACACGTGAAGATGATCGTGAAGAAACTGACTTATTTATGTCACAATTTAAAGAGGCATTTTCATAATATTCATCATACTATCATAAAAGATAATTATAAATAAAGGTGGTAACACATTAATGGAACGATTACAAAAAGTGATTGCACAGGCCGGAATCGCATCGAGACGTAAAGCGGAGCAATTAATATTAGATGGCGTTGTAGAAGTGAATGGTGAAGTCGTTCGTGAACTTGGGACGAAAGTGAGCAATAAAGATCGAGTAGCAGTGAACGGTGTTGAAATTGTGAAAGAAGAATTTGTTTATTACTTACTTTATAAGCCGACAGGGTATTTATCGACAGTCGAGGACGATCGAGGAAGAAAAACGGTTCTCGACCTCATGCCACAAGTGGAAGAGCGTATTTTCCCCGTAGGGCGCTTAGACTACGATACGTCAGGTTTATTATTAATGACGAATGACGGTGACTTTTCTTATTTATTAACGCATCCGAAATATGAAGTGCCGAAAACATATTTTGCGCGAGTACGTGGGATTCCACGTCGGGAAGATTTGAAAAAATTAGCGCGAGGTGTAGAGTTAGAAGACGGAAAGACGGCACCTGCTTATGTAAAGACGCGTTCAATCGATAAAGAGAGACAACGTGCCATTGTAGAGATTACGATTCATGAAGGGCGCAATCGACAAGTGCGTCGCATGTTTGATCATATCGGCTACCCTGTTGATAAATTGAAGCGTGAACGTTTCGGAGTGCTCGATTTAGTCGGGATGAATGCAGGCGAATATCGACCGCTCACGATTCATGAAGTGAAGCAATTACGCGTTCTCGCAGAGCGTGGACAATTAAAATAAATTGTTCACAAATGAGCGTGTTTCATTAAAAACGAGCACGCTTGATTTTGGTATACTGTAAAAAAAGAGTAGGAGGTTGCTGTGTGAGTACGAAGAAAGTAGATCGTAAACGCAATCGAACGATTCGACGCGGAATCGTTTTAACATTATTTGTTATTGTAATTATTGTAGGATTAGCACTGGAGCCTGGAAAAGGACGAACGCTAGCAATCGGAGATCAAGCACCCGATTTCCAATTAGTAGATTTAGAAGGTAATGTTCATCGATTATCAGACTATCAAGGAAAAGGTGTCTTTTTGAACTTCTGGGGTACGTGGTGTGCACCGTGTAAACGTGAAATGCCGCATATGGAAAGCCAGTACAATGTTTTTAAAGACCAAGGAGTAGAAGTGCTTGCAGTGAACGTCAAAGAAACAGACTTGAAAGTGAGCTCATTCCGAAACGCATACGGCTTAACATTCCCGATTGCGATTGACAAAACGGAAGCGGTGAAAGAAGCGTACCGCATCAAACCGTTACCGACGACCATTTTAATCGACCCGAATGGAAAAATCGTCGACATTGTGACACGTGAAATGTCTGAAGAACAAGTGAAACATTACATGGAAATGATTCGACCTGAAAAGTAAGGAGTACGATAAAGATGGGCAACACAATTAAATGTCAGTGTGGTCACGTCAATCCGGAAGGAACAGAGCTTTGTGAAGCTTGCGGTAGACCACTTTCAGAAGAGGCACAAGAACGTAAAATTGCCGACATGCGCTATGAAGGTGCAGCACGTCGTTCGAAAACGCACAACATGTCAATCATCGACAAAACGTGGAACTTCTTCTCCAGCGTAACAGTCGGTGTTTGGATCATCGTTATTTTACTTGTAACGAGTGCGATCGGAACGTTGCTGCCACAAAAGATGTACGTCGCAGCACAAACAGAGGAAGAAGTAGCTGCTTATTACGAATTACACTACGGTGTAGTCGGAAAAGTGTACCATATGCTCGGATTTAACGACATGTACAGTAGTTGGTGGTTTAAAATTTTAGTCGGGATGCTTGGAGTGTCGATTATTATTGCGAGTGTCGACCGCGTCGTACCGCTTTACAAATCATTAAAGAAACAACGAACACGCCGTCACCCTTCTTTCATGAAACGTCAACGTATTTATGGAGCAGGGCAAGTGGATCATCCTGAACAATCCGTTGAACAGTCAGCTGAACAGTTTAAAAAATTAAAGTACAATGTCAAAGTAGAAGACGGGGCAATGCTCGCTGAAAAAGGGCGTTTCTCTCGTTGGGGTCCGTATGTGAACCATACGGGACTCATCATTTTCTTAGTTGGAATATTATTGCGTGGACTTCCAGGATTTTACATCGACGAAGAGATGTGGATTCGAGAAGGAGAACGTAAAGCAATTCCGTCAGCACCAGGTTATTATATCGAGAGCGAAGGCTTCACAATGGAGTATTACTCTAAAGAAGAGGCGGACGAAGTTTTCGGTAAGGCGCTCGATAAAGCTGGAATGATTGCGAAAAATTATCAAACAGATGCTGTTTTGTACAAAGATAAAGATGGCGCACTTCCAGGTACGACAGAATTAGAAGAAGTGAAACGTCATCCAATCATCGTAAATGAACCATTAACGCATGATGGATACAGCATTTTCCAGATGGACTATCGTTTGGATGAACTGTATTCGATGACATTTTCACTCAATGAAAAAGCTACTGGAGAATCGCTCGGTCAATTGACAATCCAGCTAGATAATCCAGAGAAGTCTTATGATTTAGGCAATGGAGTAAAAGTTGAAATTTTAGACTACTATTCAGACTATGCGGGTATTAAAGATGGAGAACCGCAAAACTTGTCTCCAGTTCCAAATAACCCTGCATTCATTTTTAAAATGACGACGCCTGAAACACCAAAAGGCGAAACGAGCTTCGTCGCCATTCGTCAAACGTTAGAGACAGAAGAAAATCTTTACGAAATGAAGTTTGTCGCAGCGGATACACGTGATATTTCAGGGCTCGTCATTCGAAAAGATAAAACGTTATGGATTTTATTAATCGGTGGCGTTATCTTCATGATTGGTGTTGCGCAAGGTTCGTATTGGCAGCATCGTCGTGTATGGATCAGTACGGGTAAAGAAGGAGAACTTCTCCTCGCGGGTCATACGAATAAAAACTGGTTCGGTTTAATGAAAGATATCGATACAGTGAATGAACATGTTCAATTACCTCCGTATGAAGATCGGGAGGATCTTGAAAAAGAAGAGAAGGAACGTTTCAAAGAAAAGAAGGGGGAAAATGAGTAATGGACTACGCGTCTCTAAGCGCTAACTTACTGTTAGTCTCATTCGTCACATACCTTGTGGCAACTGGATTTTTCGGAGGGGCTGTACGCAAGTCATCTTCTGAAAAAGCGTATCAAAAGAGCAAGTTCGGTACGGTCGGTATTTGGATTACGATCGTCGGATTTATCGCTCATATCGGTTATTTCATCACACGTTGGATCGCTTCAGGTCACGCACCTGTAAGTAATATGTTCGAATTTACGACAGCATTTGCGATGATGCTCGTCGGGGCATTTATTTTGCTCTTCTTCATGTATCGCACGCCGTCACTCGGATTGTTCGCACTTCCGATTGCGGTCATCATCATTTCATACGCAACGATGTTCCCGCGTGATATTACGCCGCTCATCCCAGCGTTGAAAAGTAAATGGTTAACGATTCACGTTATTACAGCAGCGCTCGGTGAAGCGATTCTCGCGATTTCGGCTGTTGCAGGTTTAATTTATTTAATTAAAAACATCGACATGTCACGTCGTTCCAAAGAACGTATGTGGATTGAAGCAGTTATGTTCACGGTCGTGCTCGTCATTGGTTTCGTCGTTTCGACAATCGGCTTCAACATCGCAGGTTACGAAGCAGAATTTAACTATGTGGACAAGGATGGACGTCCAGCACAAGTGACGTACAACAACCCACCACTATTCGGAATGAATGAGTATGAATTGCTCACGCCGGATGCTATGGAACCGATCGCAGCACTTCCAGCGATTATGAACGCGAAAACATTAACGACATTCACATGGTCTGTGTTGTTCGGTACGATCATTTACATCGTGTTACGACTCATTTTCCGTCGTCCACTCGCAGCGGTCGTTCAACCGTTAACGAAAAAAGCGAACTCGCAATTAATGGATGAGATCGGATATCGTTCGGTATTGATTGGCTTCCCAGTATTTACACTCGGAGCACTCATTTTCGCGATGATTTGGGCGCACGAAGCGTGGAGTCGTTTCTGGGGATGGGACCCGAAAGAAGTATGGGCACTTATCACATGGCTCTTTTACGCTGCATTCCTTCACTTGCGTCTTTCACGCGGTTGGGAAGGTAAAAAATCAGCATGGCTTGCTGTTATTGGGTTCATCATCATCATGTTTAACTTGATTGCCGTGAACTTAATTATTGCAGGACTTCACTCATACGCGTAATCGGTACAAAAGTTGCGGTGATGTGTAAGAAAACTAGAAAAAATGTAGATAGCGTATTTGCCGATCAATGTCGACAAATACGCTATTTTTTTAAACGAAACTTATCGCATACACATGAATGTCTACAGAAATATTGTATTTTCGTTTCTTTTTCTAGCAATCATTTGTACAATAGGAAGTAGGAAACTTTTGTGAAAGCTCAAGTTTGAAAGGAGACTGTACATTGGAAGAGACTGTGAAATTATTAGTTGTGGATGATGAAGATCGCATTCGTCGTCTGTTAAATATGTATTTATCACGTGAAGGATATGAAATCGATGAAGCGGTCGATGGTCAAGAAGCATTAGATAAAGCGCTTGAAAATGAATACGATTGTATTTTATTAGACCTTATGTTGCCAGAGATGGACGGGCTTGAAGTACTCGAAATTTTACGTGAAAAGAAGAAGTTAACACCTGTTATTTTATTAACAGCGAAAGGTGAAGAGTCGGATCGCGTGACAGGATTCGAAACTGGGGCAGACGATTATATCGTGAAGCCGTTCAGTCCACGTGAAGTAGTATTGCGCGTGAAGGCATTACTTCGCCGTTCTGCAGCATTTCCGAACGCACAAGCGAACTCATCATCGAAAGATCTCGTCGTCTTTCCACAATTGACGATTGATCACGATGCACACCGCGTGACAGCGGAGGGGCAAGAAGTGAATTTGACGCCGAAAGAGTATGAGTTATTATACTTTTTAGCAAAATCACCAGACAAAGTGTTCGATCGTGAGCAGTTGTTGAAAGAAGTATGGCATTATGAATTTTTCGGTGACTTACGTACAGTAGATACGCACGTAAAACGTTTGCGTGAAAAGTTAAGTCGCGTATCGGAACAAGCTTCGAAAATGATCGTCACAGTTTGGGGTGTCGGTTATAAATTCGAGGTTCCGAATGAATAGAATATGGAATTCAGTCGTCGGGAAGCTATGGGCAACCATATTGCTTCTCGTTTCGTTTGTTCTTTTTATCGTTACCGTTTTGCTACTCGAATTTCTCGATAATTTTCATACGAAACAAGCGGAGGAGTCATTGCGCCGTGAAGCGGTGACGATTTCTAAAATTGTGAACGACTACCATTCCGTCCCGATCCTCTCGCAAATTATCGATGATATTATCGATGTGGATACGAATGCGTTAATTATTTCAAAAGACGGGAAAATACTACATACGTTTCACAATGGATACAATGAAAAAGAAATTCAAAAGCAATTGTTAGCATTGGAGGACGGGGGACGTTATGA
>JASLHQ010000135.1 GCA_030152265.1 Savagea sp. | reverse complement strand
ATTCTGTCCAAACGTCACTTTTTTGTTAAAAGCGAGCATGGTTCAACTTTTTATTTTTTTTATAACTACCGTGTACTATACATAATTATACATAGAATGTATAGTTTTTCACATAAAGAAAGCACGCTCATCGCGCGCTTTCTATTAGACTATTTTATTTCTTATTGTTCTTCTACCATGTTTATAATCACTTCGGCTACTTCCTCTGCCGTTAAATGAACTTCTTTCAACAACTCATCGACAGACCCATGCTCTACATATTCATCAGGTATTCCAAGAACTTTTACAGCTGGAACTTCTTCTTGGACGAGTGCTTTCTCATGATACCATTCGAGCACACCGCTACCGAAGCCACCTGCTGCGACACCTTCTTCCAATGTAACGATCATTTTGCCAGCGTCCCGAATATCCGCTAACATTTGTTCATCCATCGGTTTAATGAAGCGCGCATTCACAACTTCTACAGAAATTCCGCGACGTTCGAATGCAATTTGAGAAGCCTCCATTGCGGTCGGAATCATCGTACCGAATGTTAAAATCGTCACATCATTCCCACGTTCTAACACTTCCCAAGAGCCGATTGGTAACGGTTTTAATTCCGTATCCATCTTTACTCCAACACCGTTTCCACGCGGGAAGCGGAGTGCGATCGGACCATCGTCATAAGACAATGCAGTTCTCACCATATGCTGCCCTTCATTTTCGTCTTTTGGCTGCATGATGACAATGTTAGGTAAGTGGCGTAAAAACGCAATGTCAAATACACCGTGATGTGTTTCACCGTCCGCTCCGACAAGACCTGCACGGTCGATGCCGAAAAAGACGTTGAGCTTTTGACGTGTTACATCATGCAGTACTTGGTCATACGCACGTTGTAAAAACGTTGAATAAATCGCGACAAACGGTTTCATCCCGTCTGCTGCGAGCCCGCCTGCCATCGTCACCGCATGTTGCTCAGCAATTCCGACATCGTAAAAGCGGTCAGGGAAACGCTTCGCAAATTTTTCAAGTTTCGAACCGACAGGCATCGCTGGTGTAATCGCGACGACACGTCGATCGTCTTCTGCAATCTTCTCCACCGTATCGGCGATGAGTGCACTCCACGCGGGTCCTTTCGTCGGTGATTTGACAAAATCACCCGTTTCGATTTTATATGGACCTGTCCCATGCCAAGTACCGATTTTATCGTTTTCAGCTGGTTTATATCCTTTACCTTTTTTCGTAACGACGTGAACGAGTGTCGGACCGTCCACTTTTTTCGCATACGTGAGCGTCTTTTCAAGCTCCTCATAATCGTGGCCATCGATCGGACCGAGATACGTAAATCCGAGTTCTTCGAAAAACATGCCGGACACGACCATATATTTCAAACTATCTTTTAATTTTTCTGCAGCATCTGCTAATTTACCGCCAATCGCTGGAATTTTACGCATAATGTATTCCAGCTCATCTTTTGCCGTATTGTATTTTCCGCTCGCGCGAAGTCTTCCGAGCATCGTATGCATCGCTCCGACGTTCGGTGCAATCGACATTTCATTATCGTTTAAAATGACGATCATATTCGTCTTTTCATGCCCGATATGGTTGAGTGCTTCAAGCGCCATACCGCCTGTTAATGCCCCATCTCCGATGATTGGAATGACGTAATTTTTCTCCCCACGAATATCGCGAGCGGCCGCCATACCCATCGCCGCAGAAAGCGAAGTGGAACTATGCCCTGTTTCCCACACATCATGCGCTGATTCCGCGCGTTTCGGGAATCCACTTAATCCTTTATATTGACGCAACGTATCAAATTGTTCCGCACGTCCCGTTAAAATTTTATGGACGTACGCTTGATGTCCGACATCCCAAATAAACTTATCTTTCGGACTGTCGAATAATTTATGCAACATAATCGTCAACTCGACCACACCGAGGTTCGGACCGATGTGACCGCCTGTTAACGAACATTTTTCAATTAAAAATTGTCGAATCGTTTGCGCTACTTCTCCTAGCTGTTCGTAATTGAGCGCCTTCAACTTAGATGGATCGTTAAATTGAGAAATATCCACCGCTATCACACACCTTCATAAATTGATTCCTTGCAAAAAAGATTCATATGTTCATTATATCAATAAAGAATAAGGACACAATGATGAATGACTTATAAATCTCTCGCAACGATATAATGAGCAAATTGATGGAGGTAAGAATCCTCTTGGAAAAAGGCAATCGCATCGATCGCTTGCTCGTAATGAGCTTGCATTTGCTTTTCTGATTGCTCTAGCCCGAGTATTGCAGGGTATGTCGATTTTTCCGAAGCTTCATCGCTATTCGCAGGTTTACCGAGTTGTTCAGTCGTGCTCGTCACATCTAAAATATCATCTTTAATTTGGAAAGCTAAACCGATATGACGCGCGTAACGTTTTAATTCATTTCTTTCATGTTCGCACATACGTGCTAAAATTGCACCTGCTTCAATACTATATGTTAAAAGTGCACCTGTTTTATGAATGTGTACATGCTCAAGTTCTTCTAAAGAAAGCTGTCTCGTCTCGCCTTCTAAGTCTAACACTTGTCCACCGACCATACCGTCTGCCCCGCTCGCTTTCGCTAACAATTGAACGAGTTCGACACGAATGTCCGCTGGAATCGAATCAGCTTCTGCAATGCTTTGAAAAGCCATCGCTTGCATCGCATCGCCTGCTAAAATCGCCATCGCTTCGCCGAATTTTTTATGATTCGTCAATTTTCCACGACGATAGTCATCATCGTCCATTGCAGGAAGGTCATCGTGAATGAGCGAATACGTATGAATGAGTTCGATCGCAGCAGCTACTGCATATCGATCTTCTACTTGTCCGTCCGCCTCTAAAGCATCTTCTAAAACGGCTAAAACGAGTAACGGACGAACGCGTTTTCCTCCCGCTTCGATAGAATAGTGCATGCTTTCTTTCAAAGTATCCGGCATCGTACTTTGATCAAGTAAAGCGTAGAGCGCCGCATTTACTTTCGGTATTTCTCGTTCGATAAACTGTTGTAATGCGCTCATTCTACACTCTCCTCATCCTCTAAAGTCGTCACTTGACCATTTTCTTGGACGACAGTCATCACTTGTTTCTCCGCTCGTTCTAATTGACCTTTACAAAGTGCAGAAAGTTCCATTCCCTTTTTATACAATTCAATCGATTGTTCTAACGGAGCATCTCCACGTTCTAATAATTGTACGATTTCTTCCAGTTGTTCCATCGCTTGTTCAAACGTTAATTTCGCCATTACAATTCCTCCTTTTGTACGTCGGTCACGACAGCCTTCGCCACACCGTCTTTTAACTGTATTTTAACTTCATGATCGATTGTCAATTGTTCAATCGTCGTCACGACATTCTCTTCTTCATATGTTACCGAAAAACCACGCTCGAGTATAGAGAGAGGATTTAATGTTTGCAGGAGACGAATTTGATGTAGTAATTGCTCCTGCTTCTGTTCTTGGTGAGTCGCAATCGCTCGTTGCAAACGTTCCGCTACACTCGTATGCAAATGGCGTGCTTCAATCAATTTATGTTTAGGCGTTTGAGATGAGAGCGCATGCGTGACATTCCACAGTTGACGTTCTTTTTCTGTTAACGCATTTCGCATCGCTTGCTGTAACGCTCTTTCAGCATGTAAATGGCGTTCGATTTGCGGTTCATACAAACGTTCCACCCGTTGAAAGACAGGAGACTGCACAGCATACTCATAGCGCTTTTTTGCTCGTTCGAGCTGATGGCGTAACAATTGAGTGAGCGACCATTGCTGTTGCTTCACGCGCTCTTGTAGCTCCAATTGAGAAGGAACAGCTAACTCCGCTGCCGCTGTCGGTGTCGGCGCTCGTAAATCGGCTACGAAGTCGGCAATCGTCGTGTCGGTCTCATGCCCGACTGCACTGATGACAGGAATACGCGATTCAAAAATAGCACGCGCCACTTGCTCTTCGTTAAACGCCCATAAATCTTCAATCGATCCTCCACCACGTCCGACGATGAGCACATCGTATTCTCCTTCATTCGCGCGTTCAATCGCTCGCACGATCGAAGGTGCCGCTTTTTCTCCTTGGACGAGCGCTTCGTAAAGCGTTAGTTCGACGAGCGGATAACGACGTCGAATCGTCGTGTACATATCGCGAATGGCTGCACCTGTTTTCGCCGTGACGATCGCAATTTTTTTCGGGTAAGGAGGGAGAGGCATTTTCCAGCGCTCTTCAAACAATCCTTCTTTCGCTAAGTCTTGTTTTAACTGCTCGAACTTCAAATATAAAGACCCGATACCATCTGGCTCAATTCGTTCAATATACAACTGGTATTGACCCATCCGTTCAAATACTTGAACCGACCCTTCGATGAGCACTTGCATCCCTTCTTCTAAACGAAACTGCACATGTTGCGCTTGTCTCGCAAACATGATCGCACGAATTTGCGCCCCTTGATCTTTCAACGTGCAATAAATATGTCCTGAGGAGTGGAATGTAATATTCGACAGTTCTCCCCGAACGAGTAACTTCGTCAAATGAGGATCCGCTGAAAATTTTCTTGCTACATATTTCGTCAATGCGGTTACAGTTAAATAGCTTTGTTCTGTTGTCATCATGCTCCTCCTTTACAAAAGATAACGCTGTCTAATTAAAATTAGACAGCGCCTTGTTCGGTTCATATGCTTTGTATTACTGTTCGATGCCACATGCACGTCTTGCACTATGCACAGTATTTTTAAGTAACATCGTAATCGTCATCGGACCTACCCCGCCTGGAACGGGTGTAATCGCACTGCTCACTTCTTTCACTGAATCAAAGTCAACATCTCCACAAAGCTTGCCGTTTTCGTCTCGGTTCATTCCGACATCAATGACGACCGCGCCTTCTTTTACATATGATGCATCGATCATTTTAGCGCGACCTACCGCCACGACTAAAATATCCGCTTGCTTCGTCATCTCTGCTAAATTTGGTGTGCGTGAATGACAATATGTCACTGTCGCATCGCGTTGTAACAATAATTGTCCCATCGGTTTTCCGACGATATTACTACGACCGATCACAACCGCGTGACGTCCTGCAATTTCCACATTTGTACGCTCTAATAGCTCAATGATACCGTATGGTGTACATGATAAATAAGTCGGTTGGCCAATGACCATTTTTCCGACGTTCACCGGGTGGAATCCATCGACATCTTTGTCCGGCGTAATCGTACGAATGACTTCATCTTCATTTAAATGTTTCGGCAATGGCAATTGCACTAAAATGCCGTGAATGTCGTCGTCTTCATTTAACTGACGAACGTGTGAAAGCAACTCTTCTTGTGTCGTTTCTTTCGGAAGACGAATTAAACGTGACGTCATACCTGCCGCGATTGTCGCTTTCTCTTTGTTTTTCACATATGTAGCACTCGCTGGATCGTCCCCGACTAAAATAACTGCTAGTCCTGGTTTACATCCTTGTTTTACGAGCTCTTTTACTTCTTCTGCAATTTCTGCTTTAATCGTTTGACCGATACCTTTGCCGTCGATTAATTGTGCCACCATCTTCTTCACTCCATTATTTATTCATTTTAGATAGTACGCCGTTGACGAATTTACCTGATTTTTCATCGCTGAACGTTTTGCAAAGTTCAACCGCTTCGTTTACGACAACACGTGCTGGAACTTCCGTGTAGTTCATTTCGTACACTGCCAGACGTAAGATCGTTCGTTCAATTTTAGGTAAACGTCCGAATGACCAGTTTTCTAAATGTTCCGCTATTAAAGCGTCAATCTCATCTATATAAGCAACCGTCCCTCTAACAAGTTGTTCATAAAATTCATCGAGAGGGGTTTCGACGATAAAAGGGATCGCCTCTTCTAAAGTAATTTCGGTTTCGTCTAGCTGAAAAAGAGTTTGAATCGCTTTTTCACGTGCTTCGTGTCGTTTCATTATACTATCTCCTAACTATTTCAATGTCTCGGGGTTAATCATAGCATATTTTGAGCGTTTGCACCTACTTGAAAGTAAAAAAAGAAGCTAGGATAAAAAAGAAGCTTCTTTGTGAAAAGGATGTTCGCCACAAAAAGAGTTTATTGGACAGTACTTTCCTTCCCTCTTTGTACATTTGAACATTTATCCCGAGCTCACAGCTGCTTTATTCCCTAACTTCTTTCATGTAAATGATTGATTACTGAGCAAATTGAATGCCTGTAATATGAACATTCACTTCTTTCGTTTCTAAAGACGTCATATGATAAATTGTTTGACGTACTTGCTCTTGAATCTCTTGCGCTACTTTAGGCACAGTGTACCCATACTCAATGACACAGTAAATATCGATTGCGAGTTCGTCGTCTTGCCACACCGTTTTGACACCTTTGCCATGCACGGTTTTACCGAACTTTTCAACGACATCATCCGCAAAGTTCCCTTTCGTCATCGCGACACCTTCTACTTCATTCGTTGCGATTCCGATAATCACTTCTAACACTTCTGGAGCTAAATGAATGCGTCCTAGTTCTTCACCTTGCGCTGGATTTTTTCCAACGAACGAAGGATTCGTTTTTTCTGCCATCGTAATTCCTCCTTCAACTATTCCATTACAGAATATGTCTCTAAAAACTTCGTATCGAAGTCACCCGATTTAAAGACTGGATGTTCCATCACTTTCGAATGGAATGGAATCGTCGTGTGCACTCCTTCGATTAAAAATTCATCAAGTGCACGTTTCATACGTTCAATCGCTTCTTCTCGCGTGTTCGCATGGACGATTAATTTCGCAACCATCGAATCGTAATAGGGTGGGATTGTATATCCATTATACACTGCTGAGTCAACTCTGACACCAAATCCACCTGGCGGCATGTACATTTCTATTTTTCCAGGGGAAGGCATGAAGTTTTTCGCTGCGTTTTCCGCATTAATTCGGCATTCAATGGACCATCCGTTAAACTGAATATCTTTTTGTTTATATTGCAGTTTTTCGCCTGATGCGACACGAATTTGTTCTTTAATGAGGTCCACTCCGGTAATCATTTCTGTCACAGGATGCTCAACTTGAATACGCGTGTTCATTTCCATGAAATAAAATTTACGCTCGATATGGTCGAATATGAATTCTACCGTACCCGCTCCGCGGTAGTTGACCGCTTCAGCAGCTTTCACAGCCGCTTCTCCCATTTTCGCGCGAAGCTTCTCGTCAATCGCTGGTGACGGTGCTTCTTCTATGAGTTTTTGCATACGGCGTTGAATTGAACAGTCACGCTCTCCTAAATGGATGACATTCCCATGCTTATCCGCGAGCACTTGCACTTCGACGTGGCGGAACGTTTCGATGAACTTTTCCAAATAAAGTCCCGGGTTTCCAAATGCGGCTTCTGCTTCTTTTTGCGTAATTTGAATCCCTTTAATGAGTTCTTCTTTGTTGCGAGCGACACGAATGCCGCGACCTCCGCCACCAGCCGTCGCTTTAATGATGACAGGGAAGCCGATTTCTTCTGCAATTTCAAGCGCTTCTTCCGCGTCCGCAACGAGTCCTGTTGAGCCAGGTACGATCGGAACGCCTGCTTTTTTCATCGTTTCACGCGCGATATCTTTCGTTCCCATTAAATTGATTGCTTCTGATGTCGGGCCGATAAATTCGATATTCACTTCTTCGCAAAGCTCTGCGAACGCTGCGTTTTCTGCTAAAAACCCGTATCCTGGATGAATGCCGTCACAGTCCGTCAATTTTGCGACGCTAATGACGTTCGAGAAGTTTAAATAACTGTCTTTCGATAAAGTAGGGCCGATGCAATATGCTTCATCTGCTAGTTCCACATGGAGCGCTTCTTTATCCCCTTCCGAATAAACAGCAACAGTTTTAATATTCATTTCTTTACAAGCGCGAATAATACGCACTGCAATCTCGCCTCGATTGGCTATTAAAATTTTCTTCAAAACAGTTCCTCCTTAATTCGGACGTACTAAAAAGAGTGGTTGTCCATATTCGACGAGTTGACCGTCTTCCACTAAAATGTCGACGATTTCTCCATTTACTTCCGCTTCGATCTCATTGAATAACTTCATCGCTTCTACGATACAAACGATCGACGTTTCTGTTACACGATCGCCGACTGCGACATAATTATCCGCTTCAGGTGATGCTGCTGCGTAAAATGTACCGACCATCGGCGATACGATTTCCACTAAACCTTCTTCACTTGGTGCTTCTACTTCTTCTTGTACTTGCACAGGCGCTTCTTGTACAGGTGCATTCGTCACTGCTACAGCTGGCGCTTCTGTTTTAACAGGTGCTGGTTGCGCTTGTTCTTGAACGACTTGTTGCACAACTTGTACTTCTCCCGCTTTTTTCGAAATGTGTAATTTTACTCCGTCTTGCTTAAATTTAAAGCTCGTTAATGACGATTGATCAACTGCCTCGATAATCGCACGAATATCTTCTACTTTTAACATATTGTTCGCTCCTTTAATTTCAAGAAATTTATTCTTTTTACATTGTACCTGTTTTCGAGTGGTCATACCACTTTTTTCTGTAAAAAATTGCTCACCTTCTCAAAGTATGAAAAGGTGAGTCTTTTATTTTGGAATTAAGCGCGTGAAACGTATTCGCCTTCTTCAGTATTGATCACTAATTTATCGCCAGCGTTGACGAAGAACGGCACTTGGACGACGAGTCCTGTTTCCATTTTCGCTGGTTTAGAACCACCGCTCGCTGTATCTCCTTTAATGCCTGGCTCTGTTTCTGCTACTTCAAGCGTCACTGTTACCGGTAAAGAAACGCCGAGTACTTCGCCTTCGTATTGCATAATTGAAACTTCCATATTTTCAAGCAAGAATTTTAATTCGTACTCAATTTTATCTGATGGAATTTCGATTTGGTCGTATGTTTCGTTGTCCATGAAAACGTGTGCGTCGCCGTTCGCATATAAATATTGCATTTTACGGTTGTCGATTTGCGCACGGTTTACTTTTTCTCCGCCGCGGAATGTTTTTTCTTGAATGTTGCCGTTACGGAGGTTACGTAGTTTCGAACGAACGAAAGCTGCTCCTTTACCTGGCTTGACGTGTTGGAACTCAAGAACGCGCCAAATGTCTCCATCTACTTCGATTGTTAATCCTGTACGGAATTCGTTTACTGAAATCATATTGTCTCCACCTTTATGTTCATTCGTAATTTTCGGATGTTCCGATTATAAAATGCGTAATTCTTTTGAAGATTTTGTTAAACGACGGTTGCCATCTTCAGTGATGACGAGGTCATCTTCAATGCGGACGCCTCCGACATTCGGTACGTAAATACCAGGTTCTACTGTAACACACATATTCGGTACGAGTACAGTGTCAGAGCGGAAAGAAAGTGACGGATTTTCGTGAACTTCAAGTCCGATTCCGTGACCTGTCGAGTGACCGAACTGTTCGCCGTATCCTTTTTCCGTAATGTAATCGCGTACGATTGCATCCGCTTCTTTTCCTGTCATGTTCGGACCGATTTTTTCAACGCCGAGCAACTGAGAATCTAAAACAATTTGATAAATTTCTTTCATTTGTTCAGAAGGTTCTCCTACCGCAACAGTACGTGTAATGTCCGAAATGTAACCATTGTATAAAGCGCCGAAGTCGAGTGTGACCATATCGCCTTCTTCAATCACTTTATTCGATGCGACACCGTGTGGTAAAGCACCGCGCACACCGCTTGCGACGATCGTGTCAAATGACGACTGGGTCGCGCCAAGTTTGCGCATGTAAAATTCCATTTCGTTCGCAATTTCAAGCTCCGTTACACCTGCGCGAATTTTCGTACAAATGTATTCATACGTTTTGTCCGCAATGTCTGCAGCTTGTTGTAAAATGACAAGTTCTTCGTCTGTTTTAATGATGCGAAGTTGCTCAACTAAACCTGAAACAGGAACGAGTTTCGCATCTGTTTGGCTGTCGTACAATTCCATTAAGCCATACGTAAGATTATCTTTTTCGAAACCGAGCGTTTGGACGTTCATCTCTTTTAATTGAGCGCCTGCTTCTTCGAAGATCGTCTTCGTATGTTGAACGATGCGGAAATCTTTCACTTGCTCAGCCGCTTGTTCCGTATAGCGGAAATCGGTAATGAATACTGCATCGTCTTGAGAGACGATCGCGATTCCTGCTG
>JASLHQ010000086.1 GCA_030152265.1 Savagea sp. | reverse complement strand
AACGCTTGTCAAGAGAAGTAAGGAGAGTTCAACCGATTTTAAATCGAAATAAGTTGAGTATTATTTTGTTGAGTATTATTTTATTGAATCAAACGAGAAAAGATCGAAAATAGGAGGGTTTTAATCTTTAATTGCAACATTGGTCATTAGTCGGGAACAAGTGAAATGGTATGTCATGTTATAGCTGTTTTTAACATTTTATTGCGAGAGCAACTTTAAGAGTTTATCGATCAAGATAATTTGAAGAAAATAAACTGTTTAATTTTACTGATGAATCTTTAGTGAGAAGCGAAAGAAACAGAAAAAAGTAAACATGTAATACAGTAGCCATAGCAATCCAATGGATGAAAGAAAGAGATAGAACTGTAAGCAGTCTGCCGTTTTTTTGCGGATAATGAGAGGAATTATAAAAAAAGAAAGGAAAATGGTTTAAACCGTTTAACATATAAGATAATATAAATATACATAGTGGAAAATAGAGGTGAACGTGTTTGGGTAAAATGATTGTATTAATTATCGTATTTTTATTTGCAATTGCAATGGTCATTTATTTAATGCGTAAAAAACATATAAACGAAATTTTGTTATTAGAAGATGAAAAATTACAAATTCAACACCAACCGATCTTCGAAGAACTGACAAAGTTAAAGCGTTTAAATATGACAGGGGAAACAGAAGAGAAGTTTGAAAGATGGCGTGAAGAGTGGACGGAAGTAATCGATGTCGTCATGCCACAAATTGATACGATGCTTTTTGATGCAGAAGATGCGATCGATCGTTTTAAATTTAAAAAAGCGAGTGCGATTGAACGAGAAATTTTTGAGGAAATTCAAAAATGTGATCAAAAGCATAAACAAATTTTAGAAGAATTAGATGAATTGATGGGTAGTGAAGAGAAGAACCGCTTTGAAATGGAAGCGATTCAAGAAAAATATAGAACAGCTCGTCAAACGATTTTAGCGAAGCAATTTGATTTCGGTCAAGCGTTCGAACCGTTAGAAAAGAAATTAGAAACTTTCACACCGCAATTTGAAGAATATGAAAAGTTGACAGAGCAAGGCAATTATTTAACGGCCCGTGAAATTGTTTTGCATTTGACGAAAGAATCTGAAGAAGTATTTAAGTTGATCGATCAAACTCCTACCTTGTTAATTAAGCTGAATAAAACGATTCCAGCAACGATTAAAGATTTACGTAACGGCATGCGTGATATGGAAGAACAACAATATCATTTAATTCATTTAGATATCGAAGAACAACTTGAACAAATTGAAGTGCAATTAAAAGAGTTAGGCCTTGAAGTGAAAGAGCTAAACTTGCAAGTTGTCGAAGAACAGTTGTTACAAATTGAAAATCAAATGGAACAATTTTATGATTTATTAGAACAAGAAGTGCGTGCGAAAGGAAATTTACAGAAGGAAATAGAAGATGGATATGATCGATTGAATCATTTGATGCATGATGCGAATAGCGCTATTGCGGAAGCGGAGGCTGTTCAAAGAAGTTATCAATTAAGCGTTCAAGAAGCGGCCTTACCCGAAAATTTGTTACGCGCATTACAAGAGTATCGCATTCGTTATGAAGATTTGCTCCATCAGTATAATCACCCACCGACGACATATTCAGTCGTTTGGGAAGAAGTTGAAAAAGTATTACTTCATATTGATCAAAGCGAAGAAGAACTGGAAAGCTTCACTTCAAAAATTAAAAATTTACGTACCGATGAAAATCGAGTGCGTGAGCAGTTAGATCGTTTGACGAAGCAAATGCAAGAATCGGATCGTTTATTACACCGCAGCAATATGCCAGGCATTCCAAGTGATATCAATACGCGTATGGAAGAAGCAGAAGAAAAAATTTATATCACTTATGAAAGTTTAAACGAAGCGCCAATCGATATGGAATCCGTAGAGTTGCAAGCACAAGAAGCAGAAATAGCAACGAACGATATAGCGGATGAGGTTGAGCAATTGTTAGCGAATGTCCATTTGATTGAAGAGATTATTCAATACGGAAACCGTTACCGCTTAAATGACGCTCAATTGGATGAACGTTTAAAGATTGCAGAACGAGCATTTATGGATTATCGTTATACGAAAGCATTAGAAGAAGCGATGGCTGCTGTTGAAGAAGTAGAGCCAGGAGCGCTTGAAAAAATTAAACAATCATTATAACATCGAAAAGATGAGCCACCGCGCATTCGTTGCTGGTGGCTTTCATTCGTAAATAGTTGGAGGAAAGAAGAAAGATGATTTACTTAGACCATAGTGCAACATCCCCACCAAATGAGGAAGTGATTCAATCATATGTTGCAGTGAGCACAAAATATTTTGCGAATCCATCATCTTTGCATAAATTAGGAGTAGAAGCAAATGAATTATTTGAACAGGCAACTGCTCAAATTAAACAATTGCTTTCTATGCCTCAAGGAGAAGTTATTTATACATCAGGTGGTACAGAGGCGAATAACTTAGCGATTATCGGTTATGCGAGGAAAAATGTCCATTTAGGTAAGCATATCGTGACGACGACGATTGAGCATCCTTCTGTTTTAGAAGCATGTCACGCATTAGAAAAAGAAGGCTTTACGATTACGTATTTACCTGTCGATGAACAAGGCCAAGTCGTTATAGAACAATTAAAAGAAGCATTGACGGATGAAACGATTCTCGTCTCGATTATGCATGTCAACAATGAAATGGGAGCTACTCAAAATATTCGCGCTTTGAAAGAAGTTATTCAACGTCATAGTCAAGCCGTCTTTCACGTCGATGCAGTACAAAGTTTTGGGAAAATTGACGTGCCATTCGGTATTGATGGGGCAGATATGATGTCAATTTCCGCTCATAAAATTAACGGAATGCGTGGAAGTGGTGCACTATTTTTACGCCATCGTTATCCGCTAGAACCGATTTTGTATGGTGGTGGACAACAACAAAATATCCGTAGCGGGACGATTCCGTTAGCAGAAGCGGTCGCCTTAGCGAAAGCGATGCGTCTTGCGATTCGAACGACAGAACGGGAAGAATATCGTCAATGGAAAAATCAAATTATCGATCATGTTGAATCGTTAAGTGAAATTCAAGTTGTCGGTCCGCACGACGGTGCAGCGCACATTATTGCGTTAGCGATTCGTGACATACGGGGAGAAGTAGCGGTGAATTTTTTACAGCAGCGCGACATCATCGTCTCGACATCGAGTGCATGCAGTTCATTAGATGGAACGTTAAGTCATGTAGCGGAAGCGTTGAAAATACCGAAAGAATGGGCATCAGGTATTATTCGAATCAGTTTAGGGGTTACGATAACAGAAGAACAAATTGAACAATTATTACATGCTTTAACAGCATTAAATGAACAAGTAAAGTGAGGAAATGAACAATGAAATGGAATGAAATTTTAGTTCGTTACGGAGAATTATCGCTCAAAGGGCGCAATCGTAACTTATTCGTACAACGTTTACGTAAAAATGTGAAGTTTCAAACGAAAGATTTAGAAACGGTATCTGTTCATGCGGAGCGAGATCGCATGTTTATTCGAGCGGAAGATGAATCGGAGATTGAAGAGGTGCTTCAACGTTTGCAACATGTTTTTGGTATTCATTCTTACAGTCCGATTGCACGCACAGAGAGAACAGATGAAGCGATTGAAAAGCTCGTCCTCGATGTATTAAGTATGAAAGACTTAACGGGGAAAACATTTAAAGTGGAAGCGAAGCGTGCGGATAAAACGTATGGCAAAACATCACAACAAATTCAACAGTGGATCGGTGCCCATGCGTTGCGCAATTACCCAGAGTTAACCGCCCAAATGAAAAACCCTGATTTCGTACTTCATGTCGACATTCGTCGCGATGCGGCTTACGTTTCAAGTGAAGTGTACAAAGGTCCAGGAGGTTTCCCAGTCGGTTCAAGCGGGCGTTCTTTACTCATGTTGTCCGGAGGGATTGACAGCCCTGTTGCAGGCTATTACATGATGAAGCGCGGTGTTGCTTTAGAGGCGATTCACTTTGCGAGTCCGCCGTATACGAGTGACTTAGCGAAAGAAAAAGTGCTCGACCTCGCGGAACATTTATCGAAGTTCGGACCGACGATTAAAGTGCACGTCATTCCATTTACGAAAATTCAAAAGTTAATCGATGAAAAAATTCCAGCGAACTTGACGATGACAGTGACACGCCGACTCATGATGCGCATTGCAGATCGCGTACGAGAAGAGCGTGGTTTACTCGGGATTGTAACAGGGGAAAGTATCGGACAAGTCGCAAGTCAAACGTTAGAAAGTATGACAGCGATCAACGCAGTAACAGAAACACCGATCATTCGTCCGCTCGTTACGTTCGATAAAAGTGAAATTATTGAAACTTCCGAGCATATCGGAACGTATGACATATCGATACGTCCTTACGAAGACTGCTGTACGATCTTCACGCCAGCGAACCCGACGACAAAACCACGACTCGACAAAGTAGAACATTTCGAAGGGCAAGTGGACTTTGAAGAGCTTATCATGGAAGCGGTGAATGAGCGAGAAGTAGTCATTTCAACGAAGCGTGAAAAAACACCTTCATTCAGTGAATTACTGTGAGGATAGATAAAAAAGAGGAGAATTGAATAATGAAATTAAAACAAATTATCGCATTAATTACAGTCGCTGCATTAATTTTCATTTCAGTCGCCGTGAACGTCGTTTGGTCATTTGTGACGACGGACTTTTCAACAGCGATGGAAGAAATGCAAGAAGAAGCATTGTCGAACACGGGAATGAAAGTGATTGAAAAAGGCGATGCGATGAATCGTATTGCTGTTTTAGAAGTGGATGGCGCGATTCAAGATTTAGGCGCGACAGGCATGTTTAGCTCAGGTTATGACCATACATTTTTCATGAAGCAGCTCCAAGATATTCGTGAAGATGATTCTGTAAAAGGAATCGTGCTCGCTGTAAACAGCCCAGGTGGCGGCGTGTTAGAATCGGCAGACATTTATGATGCGTTAATCGCGATTCAAGAAGAACGTGAAATTCCAATTTACGTGTCAATGGGTGGAATGGCAGCGTCAGGTGGGTATTACATTAGTGCACCCGCTGATAAAATCTTCGTCAACCGTGAAACAATTACAGGGTCGATCGGTGTCATTATGCAAGCGATGAATTATAGTGAACTTGCAGAAAAAGTAGGAATTTCATTCAATACGATTAAATCAGGCGAATTTAAAGATATGATGAGCCCGAACCGTGCGATGACAGATCGCGAGCGTAATTTATTGCAAGAAATGCTGAACGATTCATATGAACGTTTCGTTGAAATTATCGCACAAGGCCGTGAAATGTCAGTCGCAGATGTAAAGAAAGTAGCAGACGGACGTATTATGAACGGTCGCCAAGCGATTGAAGCTGGTTTAGCAGATGAATTTGGCAAACGTGCAGAAGTGATTGAAGCGTTGAAAAAAGACTTCGGATTAGAAAATGCGCAAGTATTCTCTTATTCACAAAATCAAGGGTTTGCTTCATTATTTGGTTTAAAAATGCAACAATTGTTACGTCCAGACTTTGAATCACAAATGGTTGCAAAATTGTTGAATGATAACGGAGCACCACGCATGATGTACTTATACGGTGAATATTGAGAGGAGGAATACAAATGATAGAACGACAAGCGACGACAGCCGATCAATATGAATTGAAATACGCTGGTTTTTGGGTTCGTTTTTGGGCATTTGTCCTCGATATGTTAACGGTCAATGCGATCGGCGCTATTTTAGTGAAACCGTTGTTTAAATGGTTCGGGTGGTCATTGAGCAAAGGGTGGTTTTTATTTTTCACTCCGTACCGAATTACATTATTCATCATCGCCTTCCTTTACTTCGCTATTATGACGAAAAAGTTAGGGCAGACACTCGGTAAAATGATTGTTGGAATTCAAGTGAAATCAGCATTTGACACACCGTTAACATGGAAGCAAGTATTTTTCCGAGAAGTGATTGGACGGTTCATTTCACGTTTACTCGTCCTTCCGTATTTATCGATTCCTTTCTTACCGAAGAAAGAAGCGGTGCATGATTTAATCGCGGATACAGTCGTCGTCTATGAAGATACGTATGCGTTAAAGCATCAGCCGATCTTCCGAGAACCGGCGATTCCGACAAAAATAGTCGAACAACGAGAAGTACAATAATGACAGATGACAAGGTGTTTCCATCGCCTTGTCATTTTTCAACAGGAGGAATAACGATGTCAACAGTAGAAACATTATTTCATCAATTGGACGAAGAATCTGAAGAAAAAGAAGGCGTCGCTTATTTAGAACATTTACTCACTCGTTTAGAACAACTGAACGACGCAGAGAAAATAGGAACGAAGGAAGAGCGCCGCAAAGCTGTACAACTTGCACTTATTAAAGGGATGAAGCAATCAACACAATCGAATCATCAAATGACGCCTGATGCGCTCGGAATGTTGATGAGTTACTTTGTTGAAAAATGGACGGAACGTAAAAAAGAACTCGTCATCGCAGATTTAGCAGTAGGCACGAGTAATTTATTGTTAACGGTAATGAATCATCTAGAACATAAGACGATGCAAGGGTATGGTGTGGAAATTGACGATTTACTTATTCGCATCGGCGCGGCTGCTAGCGACTTTATCGAACAGCCGATTACGTATTATTGCCAAGATAGTTTACGTCCCCTTTATATGGACCCGGTCGACGTCATCGTAAGTGATTTACCTGTCGGGTATTATCCCGATGATGAAAATGGATTGAACTATCGCTTAATGCCAGCAGAGGGACATGCGTATGCGCATCATTTATTTATCGAACAGACGTTAAACTATTTGAAAGAAGATGGAGTAGCTGTGTTACTTGTACCGAATCATTTATTTGATTCAGAGCAGTCGGATTTACTCTATCCATTTTTCAAAAGTGAAGGGACGATTAGTGCGCTATTTCAATTGCCCCCTACTTTATTTAAAAATGCGATGCAAGGGAAAAGTATACTCGTTATTGAGAAGGAGAAACGTAAAAAAGACGTATTACTCGCAACAGTACCTGACTTGTCGGATGCAAATGCGATGGCTCGATTTTTTGCAAAAGTACATGAATCAACAAAAAATAAATAATAAAAAACGTGCTGTTTCCTCACTTGAAATGAAGAACAGCACGTTTTTTATTGAAATTAAGAGTTAGCACGAACGACTAAAACGTCACAATGTGCAGAACGAACGATATTTTCCGAAACGCTACCAATTAAGAAGCGCTCCACTTTGTTAAGTCCTGTCGCACCACAGACGATTAAGTCCGCTTCCACTTTTTTCGATAAGTCACGTGGAATTAATGTTTTTGGATTTCCGTACTCGACGTGGATTTCGACCGCTTCCACACCTGATTCTTTCGCTTGTGTTGAGTAATCGCCGAGTAAATCTTCAGCGAACTCTTGCGCACGCTCCGCGATTGTACGGTCATATGCTTCAACTGCAGCATATGAACGAGTGTCGATTACGTTTGCAAGGTGTAAAGTTGAACCGTTACGCTTTGCGATTTCAATCGCTTTTTCAAATGCATGCTTCGCTTCTGGTGAACCATCGACTGCTACGAGAATGTGTGAGTATTTCATTGTCATTTCCAATCAACTCCATTTTTATTATTTAACCTAATGCTATTGTACTCCTTTTTTATTGGAAATACAAAAGTTGTTTAAACATATTTTACCGATTGTGAAGATTTAGACAATTTATTAGAGAACAATGGTTGAAATAATGATTTCGATGCCATAAAATATGGTGAATAGTCGTCTTTTTGGAGAAAGATAAACGGCTACGTTTAAGGAGGAAGAATAGAGATGAGAATAGGTGTGCCAAAAGAGTTACTGAATAGTGAAAACCGTGTGGCAATGACACCAGCAGGCACTCACAACCTCGTGACGAACGGTCATACAGTGATCGTCGAGACGAATGCAGGCGAAGGGTCAGGCTTCACAGATGAGGAGTACCGTGAAGCGGGAGCGACAATCGCCACTCATGCGAAAGATGCATGGGACGTTGACATGGTATTGAAAGTAAAAGAACCGACTGAAGATGAATATCAATATTTCCGAGAGGGCTTAATTATTTTTGCGTATTTACACTTAGCTCCGGAATTAAAATTAACGAAAAAATTGTTAGAAGCAGGCGTGACAGGTGTTGCGTATGAAACGGTCCAAATGCCGAACCGTTCACTTCCGTTACTCGCACCGATGAGTGAAGTAGCAGGGCGCATGGCAACACAAATTGGCTCGCAATATTTGGAGAAAACAAAAGGCGGAAAAGGAATTTTACTCGCAGGTGTAACCGGGGTTGATCGAGGTCGAGTGACAATTATCGGTGGTGGACAAGCCGGAGCGAACGCAGCACGTGTTGCAATTGGTCTTGGAGCACACGTAAATATACTCGACTTATCTGTCGATCGTCTTCGTCAATTAGACGAAATTTTCGGAAACAGTATTCAAACACTCGTATCGAACCCGTACAATATCGAAGCAGCCGTAGTAGAATCAGACCTCGTTATCGGAGCTGTTTTAATCCCAGGGGCACGTGCACCGAAGTTAGTGACTGAAGAGATGGTGAAGAAAATGCAACCAGGTTCGGTTCTCGTCGATATCGCGATTGACCAAGGTGGTATTTTCGAAACGTCTGACCGTATTACGACACATGACAATCCAATTCATGTGAAGCATGACGTTATCCACTATGCTGTTGCAAATATGCCGGGAGCGGTACCACGTACGTCGACGATGGCATTGACGAACGTCACGATTCCTTACGCGCTTCAAATCGCGAATAAAGGGTTAGAGCAAGCATGTTTAGAAGATGAATCATTACGTCTCGGACTCAATACGTATAAAGGCGAAGTGACATATCGTGCGATTGCAGAAGCGCAAGATTTACAATATGTCGACCCGTTAACTTTGTTACAATAAATATAGGTACAGACTGTGGAACGAATTTGTTTCACAGTTTTTTCTATGTAATGATTGAAATATGACAGAATGAAAGACGATAAAAAAGAATGAAAGCATGGAAAAGGAAACGTCATACAAGGAGAAAGAAAAGATGCAATTTTGTCCAATCTGTTATACAGTAGAAGTATGAGCTGTGTGAATATTTACAACGATTACGCATGTAGGGAGGCAAATGGGAAATGAAACTATCTTATCATGGACATTCGATTGTCAAAATTGAAACGAACGGATTGACATTACTCATCGATCCATTCATTAATGGAAATGAGCTAACAGATTTGAAAGTGGAAGATCAAAAACCAGATTACATTTTGTTAACACATGGACATAATGATCACGTTGGAGACACTGTTGAAATTGCAAAGGCGAGCGGTGCGAAAGTGATTGCGCCAAATGAACTTGCAATTTATCTCGGCCAACAAGGTCTTGATACGCACGGGATGAATATCGGAGGCGCTTATGCATTCGAATTCGGAAAATTAAAATATACGCAAGCATTCCATAGTTCATCTTATACGACAGAAGATGGAGAAATTATTTATACTGGGATGCCTGCTGGTATTTTACTTTATGCTGAAGAAAAAACAGTGTATCACGCAGGAGACACTTCTGTATTTGGCGATATGGAAATTATCGGTCGAACGAATGATATCGATGTTGCTTTTTTACCGATCGGTGACAACTTCACGATGGGTCCTGAAGATGCGGCATTAGCAGTGAGCATGTTAAAGCCGAAAGTCGTCGTTCCTGTACATTACGATACATTCCCACCAATTCGTCAAAATCCAGAAGATTTCAAAGGCTTAGTGAAAGATGCGGAAGTAAATATTATGCAAGTGGGCGCAACGCTCGAAATATAAGAGTGAGAACACCTCGTAAACGGGGTGTTCTTCTTCAGTCGAAAGAGGAAGGATGAAGCGATGGCTACGAAACATGAACAGATCCTCAGATATATCGAAGGGTTGGAAGTCGGAGAGAAAATATCCGTCCGACAAGTAGCTCGAGCACTTTCTGTCAGTGAAGGTACAGCTTACCGAGCCATTAAAGAGGCAGAAAATCAAAAGCTCGTTAACACAATTGAACGAGTCGGGACGATTCGAATCGAAAAAAAGAAAAAAGAAAATATTGAAAAATTAACTTTTGCTGAAGTTGTCAATATTGTTGACGGCCAAGTGTTAGGTGGTCGTAACGGTCTTCACAAGACTTTAACGAAATTTGTCATCGGTGCTATGCAATTACCAGATATGGAGAAATATATAGATGCTGGTAGTTTGCTTATCGTCGGTAACCGTGAGCGCGCTCATGAAAGTGCATTGAATGCAGGAGCAGCTATTTTAATTACAGGGGGATTTGACACGGCGGAAAGTGCGAAGCGAATCGCAGATGAATTGGATATGCCGATTATTTCAACGAGTTATGATACATTTACGGTAGCGACTATGTTGAACCGTGCGATTTATGACCAATTAATTGAAAAAGAAATTTTGCTCGTAGAAGATATTATTACCCCTTTAGAAAAAACAATTTATTTCGAGCCGTCAGATACGATTGAATATTTTAATCAAGTGAATCGTAAATCTGCACACTCTGGTTACCCTGTCATTGATGAAAATAAAAAGCTCGTCGGGATTGTGACGAGTCGGGATGCAGTTGGAAAAGAAGAACATTTACTCATTCGAGACGTAATGTCTACTCATCCGGTAACTGTTAATGATAAGATGACCGTTGCTGCAGCAGGCCATAATATGATTTGGGAAGGTGTCGATTTAACACCTGTCGTCGATAGAGATGATTATTTGGAAGGAATCATCAGTCGCCGAGATGTGCTGAAGGCATTTCAAATGGCGCAGAGACAACCGCAGCAAGGTGAAACAATCGATGATATCGTACGGAACCAAATGACAGATGTTCCAGAAGATCCGACGTCGCTCGCCTTTACAGTTACGCCACAGTTAACGAATCATTTCGGTGCACTGTCTTACGGTGCATTGACGACGATTTTAACGGAATTCGGGAGTCAACTGTTAAAGCAAAATAAACGGAGCGAAGGAGTACCAGAAAGTTTAACTGTTTATTTCGTAAAACAAGTGCCGCTTGGCGGAAGAGTTTTAGTAAAGTCTCGTATTTTACATTTAAGTCGTCGTTCTGTGAAATTTAGCTTTGATTTTGTTCACAATCAAGAAGTGATTGCGAGTGCGATGGTAATGTATCAACTGTTTGAAAAATAAAACGAGACGGGATCATTATAGCAAGTTTATTTGCTATTAGTCCCGTCTCGTTTTATTTTTGATTTAATCGTGTTTCTTCCTCGATGAATTGCTCATAATGCTTATATTTTTTATAATTCACGATAGCCATATAGAGTCCGTAAATTATGAAAATAATGCCGACGACGTATGTAATCCAACCATCGAATAGTACGAATTGATTTAAAGCGAAAAAGATTAAAAGAAAACCGAGAGGAATTCCAGCGAGACTAGCATACATTTTTTTGCGAATCGGGTATACTTGAGATGTGTGGAATTGTTTCGTTTTCAAATAGAAATAAAAAATGAAAGACGCCGAGAGTCCGAAAAGAAAAACTGAATTCAAAACTTTCATGCTAAAAAGAACCTCCGTTTACTCATACATATTTCTATTGTAACGATAAATCATTGAAATTGCGACTATTCTTTAAAAAAGAACTTGAAGGAGTGATTGGATTGAAACAGAAAATTATTGAAAAAATTGAACAGTATAATCGAATTATTATTTTACGACATATGCGACCAGATCCTGATGCGTATGGTTCGCAAGTAGGCTTAAAAAAGTTGATTCAAGCGAATTATCCGAATAAAGAAGTATACGCGACAGGGCAACATGATGAATTGCTTACATATTTAGCGACACAAGATGAAGTGCGTGAAGATCAATATGAAGGTGCTCTCATCATCATTACAGATACTGGAAACACAGGTAGAATTGATAGTCCATATTATAAAAAAGGAGACTATATTATTAAAATTGACCATCATCCAGATGTTGATCATTACGGTGATATGCGTTGGGTAGATACGGAATCTAGTTCTTCGAGCGAACTCATTTTCCGTCTTTTTAAATACGGTGAGAAAAATTATAACTGGACATTACCGAATGAAGCAGCTCGTTTAATTTTTGCTGGAATTGTTGGCGATACAGGTCGATTCGTCTTCCCGAGTGCGACGCAATTTACTTTCCAAGTAGCATCAGAGCTCGTATCTTATGATTTTGACCGTACGGCATTATTCGATGCGATGTATGAAGTGAATCGTGATGTACTCCATTTACAAGGCTATATTTTCCAAAACTTTACGATGTTTGAAAATGGAGCGGCATATATTAAAATTACGAAAGAGTTGTTACGTGAGTACGATGTGACGACAGAACAAACTTCTCAACTCGTCGGTTCTTTAGGAAATGTAAAAGGAATTAAATCATGGGTGATTTTCGTAGAAGAAGATAAACTAATTCGCGTTCGTTTACGTTCGAAAGGGCCGGTTATTAATAACTTAGCAGCGGAATATCGTGGAGGAGGACACCCGTTAGCATCGGGAGCGTCTGTCTACTCATGGGAAGAAGCGGATGAAGTGATTGAAAGATTAAAGCAACTATGTGATGAATAATAAAAGGAGGGGCTTTTCATGATTTACGGACAAATTGTGACGAGTGACGACGTATTGCGAAGTATTGTAACGACAGAACAAGTAGCTGAGCGTTTAGCGACGAGTCGCAAAGTAGCGATTGTCAATCACTATTTGTACGGGGTCCCTTCATTTGTACGCCATGCGAAAGAACGAGGCATCGAACCGATCGTCGGTTTGACTGCCTCTATTCGTGTTGATGATGAAACGATTCCGCTTTACGTATATGCGAAAAATCGTCAAGGGTACCAAATGTTAATGAAGTTATCAAGTGCGATTGCACAGACAGAAAATGCTGTCATTCCTTATCGATGGTTGTCAGCTTACAGTGCAAATTGTTTAATCATTGCTCCAGTGAATGATCAACAAGGATATCGTTCACCAAAATTGTATGATACTTTTACAGAACATTTGGCGCAAAGCACGTCGTTCGCTTTT
>JASLHQ010000083.1 GCA_030152265.1 Savagea sp. | reverse complement strand
CTCCATGCACAAAACGAACAAATGAAACGTTACGTTTTAGATCATACGTCGATTTCTTGGTCCATTCGTCATTCAGAAATCGTATCGTTTGAAAAAAAACGTGTCATCCGTTTCACAGAAGGTCTACAATATGAAGACTTTTCAGAAGATGCGAAACTTGCACTCGAACAGACAACGTATACGATGACTGCCCAATCGGACCGGATGGGGTGTCGCTTATCAGGTGAACCTTTACGTTTAAAACGACAAAAAGAATTGTTATCTGAAGCAGTGACCGCGGGTACGATTCAAATTCCGAATAACGGGCTTCCCATCGTATTACTCGCTGACCGTCAAACGACCGGTGGTTATCCGAAAATCGGACAAGTGATCTCTGTCGACTTACCTCGTATCGCTCAACTACGTCCTGGAGAGACGATTCAATTTAAAAAAATAACGGTTCAAGAAGCCGAACGTCTTTATTTAGAGCGAGAATGGTTATTACATCAACTTCAAATCGGCATCGCTTTAAAAATCCACAACTAAAAAAACCTTCAACTGCACAAACCAGTTGAAGGTTTTTAAACGTAATGGATATGTTCAGGGTCGTACCCCATCTGTTCGGATATTTGAAAAGCCGCTTCCTTTACTGCTTCGCCATATGTACGAACAACATCTTCTGTATAATTCGCTTCAAGTCCTGCCATACTTAATGCACCGATCACTTCTCCCCGATAATCAAAAATCGGAGCACCGACGGCAGCGGTATGATCTTCGAGTTCTGAATAACTGACCGTATAACCGTCTCGTCTCGCCTGCAACACCGCATAACGTATCGTCGTCTCATCCGTCATCGTTTTAAGAGCCATCGGATGAAGAGCAGTTCTTTCAAGATAGTCTCGTAATTCTTGTTCACTTAAAAAAGATAAAATCGCGCGCGGGCAAGCTCCCGCATATAGTGGACTACGGCGCCCGATTGCTGTATATAACTTGACGCGTTGATATTGATCAATTTTTTCAATATATACCGCTTCATCTTTTTCACGCACGGTTAAATTGACCGCTTCATGAAAACGCTCATGTAATGCATCCATATGAGGATAGGCGATTTGTCTCAAATCGATACGGCTGGACACGAGGTGCCCAAACTTCAAAAAAATTGTCCCGAGACGATATTTCGCATCATCGCCTTTTTCTAAAAAACCGATATCCTCCAAAGAACGAATCATTCGATATACCGAACTTTTCGGAATTTGAGAAATATCGATCATTTCTTGAAATGTTAAAGCCGGATGATCGTAAAAAAGCTCGAGAATATCCATCGATCTGACGACTGTTTTATTTTTTTGACTCATGCTTTCACCTCATCCATTCTTTATATTGTATTCGTATGCTGTATCATACCATATTTTCAACATAAAATAGAGTACAACTAAAAAAACATAGTCGTATGAAAATCGACTATGCCTCAACTTTTAAAAAGCTCCGAAAGCGTCTAATACGCTATATCCACCTAAAAATATACAAACACCTGTAATGATCGTTCCAACGATATTAATGAACCATCCGTTACGATGCTCTCCTAACAATTTTTTATTATTCATAACGATCATTAAATAAATCGCGATAACTGGCAATAAAATACCATTTAACACTTGCGCTAACAATAAAACGTCCATCGGTTTAAAGCCTAATGCTGAAGTGATGATACCGATGATGATAACGCTTGCAAAAATCACTTTAAAACGTTTATTTTGCATGCCACCTTCCCATTTAAAAACGCTACCGATAGTCAATGCTGCACCTAGAGGACTAGCTAAAGCAGATGAAAATCCTGCCGCAAAAATTCCGATACTAATGAACGTTTTTGCCCATGAACCGAAAAGCGGTTCTAATTGAACTGACAAATCTGCTACTGATTGCACTTCGTGGCCATACATGACCGTTCCCGCTGTAATTAAAATTGCAGCTGTAATGAAACCCCCTACCGTAATAGAGATGACGGTATCAGCACGTGCGACACGCAAGTCATTCGGTGAATGCCACTTTTCGCGCACCATACTCGAATGCATAAAGAAATTGTACGGCACGACGGTCGTTCCAATTAATGCGATAACGAGCAAAATCGAACCCGTTGGAAGTTGTGGAAATAATGCACCTTGTAATACAGCACCGATATTCGGCTTCACAACGAACATCGTCGTCAAAAAGGTCGCACTCATTAAAACGATTAAGACAATCATGACACGTTCAATCGTTTTGTAATTTCCTTTAAGCCCAATGATTAATATGATGACTCCGATGAGTGGGCTCACCCAATGAGGTGGAATATCAAATAATGTTGAGATTCCCATCGATGTTCCTAGCAAATCGCCAGACATGTAAGCAGCACTTCCGACACCGATTGAAATAGCTACAAGCCAAATCGATCCAAATTTCATCAACTTATTCGCAAATAAATCATGAATCGCATTCCCTAAATCTTTGTTCGCAATAATCCCGATACGCATCGACATTTCTTGAAGAACGATCGTCGTAATAATTGAAAATACGACCGCCCATAAAATCGCGTATTCAAAACCAGCACCTGCACGTGTCGCCGTCGTTACTGTTCCAGGACCGATAAATGAAGCTGTCACAATCGCTCCAGGTCCAATATTTTTCAATTTCTCTTTCCAACTCGTCCTCGGTGCAATCACCGTATCTTTCACTTGCGTCATAATTACTTCCCCTTTGACAGAATATTCTGTAAATTATTTTGTAAGAGGAACGACTAACCGCTCCTCTTCTTTTTTCTCTATTTATGATCTAAGTCGTTATAAATCGTTTGCTTCGATACATTCAACAATTCAGCTACTCGATCTGTTGAATTTTTAATTAAAAATACACCTTTTTGATCGAGCAATTGTACAAGTTGTTGACGTTGCTCTTTCGATTGTACAGGGGGGTGAATGTCCATTTCACGGAACGTTTGCTCGATAATGTTTTCAAACACTTCATCAATCGTGTTTCCATATTGCTCTTGAACATTTACATCTCCCTCTTTCGTCTTAAGCAATTGATCTAAACTCCCTTGCCACTGTATAGCGGTTGTCAAATCAAAGTTAATCCCGAACACTCCTACAATGTTCTCGTTCTCATCTCGAATGAAAACGATTGATGTTTTAATTTTCTTCCCGTTTTGAGCAATTGTGATCATTCCGTTGATATCTCGAATTTGTTCTGGCTCTTTTTTCATCTCTTTTAAAATGAAATCCGTTACAGGAGCTCCTAATTTTCTTCCTGTTACATTTCCACGTAAATAGACGACTGCTTCATGCAAGTTTTCCAAATCGTGAATGACGACTTCACAATCATCTCCGAAAATCTCATAAATGGCATCCCCTGTTTTAACGTAAGGTTCAAAATAAGGTTTCAGTTTCATAATTTATCTCCTCTATTCCCCATTTGGTCAGTTTAATCAAATCATATGTGATTTCCAAATGTCAAACAGTTTTAAGAAAATTATGCTTGTTGTTCATGAATGATGTTACCTGCTAATGCGTATAACACAACTGTCGACACTAGGTGTGCAGAAAATTGGTTCGGATCTTGTTGTGGATAAATTTCCACGAAATCCATACCGATCAATCCGAGTTTTGCAAATTCATGAACGAGCGTTAACAATTCGTGAGAAGTTAAACCGTTGCCATCTACTGGTCCACCTGGATTAAAAGCATAGTCCATCACATCGCTACAAATGCTTAAATAAACACAATCGACATCTTTTGCTGCCATTTCATAAATTTCTTTCGCATAAGCTTTCAAATTTGCCGTGCGTTCTTTAATGTCATTCACTGTGATTGTAACTGCTCCCGCTTCTTTTGCGTTACGTCCAGCAAGCGGTAAATTACGCGGTCCATGAATGCCTGTATGGATAATACTTTCATTGCGAACGCCTTCTTGTTCATAAAGACGTGCGAATGGGCTACAACGAGCATATTCGTCTCCATTATGAGATGGTAAGTTATCATAATGTGCATCTAAATGAATAATACCGACCTTTTTCCCTGTTTCCGTTAAGCCACGGACAATCGGGAACGTGACGCCGTGATCGCCACCTAATCCGATAATAAATTTCCCTGTTTTCCATAGCTCATTTGAAAATGCGGTAATACGGTCCATCGTCTCATCTACATCATGAGGAACGACCGAAATATCACCGGCATCTCCTAATTTCACATGTTCAAATACGTCAACGTGATCAAGCTCTGGTAAATATCCTGAGTAACGTCCTGAACAGAGACGCATCACTTTCGGGCCGAGCTCACATCCTGTGTAATCTCCCCAAGTGACTGCGCCTTCCCAAGGAATACCGTAAACGATCGCATCGACCGATTCATATTCCTTCGTTTTTGAAATGTTTTTCGCATTTAACATCGTCTGTGTATTTCCGTATAAAATATTTGTCATTTCATTCACCTCTTTAATTTTTTAAAAATAAAACGTTTACATTTACAAACTTTAAAGAGTTTTTTAAAAAAAGTCAAACGTTTTTTGGTTTATTTTAAAAATAAAAAGAATAGTCTGAAAAGTTTCGCTAGGGAAAGAAATAAGTTTAACGTTGATATACCAAGCATTCTATATAAAAAATCAAACGAATTTCATATTTCATTCGTTTGATTTTTATTCAAATTTTTTAAGATGGATTGTCTAAATTCGGACGATAGCCTTCGATGAGTTGATCATTTTCCAAAATAATCGGTTTCGCCATCGGTT
>JASLHQ010000077.1 GCA_030152265.1 Savagea sp. | reverse complement strand
AAAAGCGAGTGAGACGAAAAAATTCGAATCACTCGCTTTTATACTTCACGTACATCAGCATTGGCACGGAACGTATCTACATTGTTAGAATCAGATGGATCAGCTAAAGGCAACTCTTCGGCAACATACACTTCCTGTGTGAATGGATCAACCATTTTAACAGCGAAGTCATCACGGCTCGGGTAGTTTTTATAAGTAATAGTCATACATATCTCTCCTTTAGTTTTAAATTTGCTACTTTAATCAAAAGTAGACTCTTTTATTATGTACCCATATTTTTCAATTGTCAAACATTTCAAATAAAATCTGAAAACGCTTTCTTTAATTTGCAAACTATGTTAAATTATATAGTAATTTCAGTTTACTATAAAAGTCAGAAAGGAAGCGATTTACTATGATGCAAATCCCAATGTTACTATCATCTTTCATCACGCGTGCGGAAACTCATTTCCCACATAAGAAGATTGTTTCAAGAACATCCCCAGACGTTATTCATCGTCTAACATATGCAGATTTTGCTGATCGTACGCGTCGTTTAGCGAACGTATTAGAAAGTCTCGGAGTAGAAAGAGGTATGAAGGTAGGTTCATTCGCATGGAACCATCACCGCCATTTAGAATTATATTTCGCAGTACCTGGTATCGGTGCGGTATTACATATGATTAATATTCGTCTCTCCCCAGAACATATTATTCATATTGTAAATCATGCGGAAGATGAGGTTTTATTTGTAGACGATAATTTATTCTCGATTATTGAACCGCTCATTCCAGAATTAAAGACGGTTCGTCACATCGTTATTATGAGTGATGATTCAGTCATTCCGAATGTTGATTTTGAATCGATGTTAGACTATGAAACTGTACTGAAAAATGCATCGAATGAATATGAATTCCCGACAGATATTGATGAGAATAGCGCAGCAGGTATGTGTTATACGAGCGCGACGACAGGTATGCCGAAAGGGGTCGTTTATTCACATCGAGGTTTATACTTACATAGTTTTGCCTCTGGCTTAGTGGACAGTTTTGGCATTTCTGAACGAGATGTCGTCATGCCAGTCGTTCCGATGTTCCACGTCAATGCTTGGGGATTGCCGTTTACATCTGTATTATTCGGTGCGTCTCAAGTGTTGCCAGGACCGAACTTCACACCTGAATTGTTGATCGACTTAATTGAAAGTGAAGGAGTTACATTTACAGCGGGCGTTCCGACTGTTTGGTTATCGGTGTTAAAAGAGCAAGAAGAAAATCCGCGTGACCTTTCTTCATTAAATCGCGTATTCGTAGGAGGTTCTGCTTCTCCGAGAGGTTTAATTAAAGCGTATCAAGACCTCGGGGTGGAATATATTTCGATTTATGGTATGACCGAAACGTCACCAGTCGTCAGTGTTTCACGCTATACGTCAGAAGTAGAAGACTATAGTGAAGAAGAAAAACTCGACCTTCGGGCAACACAAGGAATTCCAGTGCCTGGCGTTCAAACGAAAATTGTAAATGAGCACGGACACGTTCCTTGGGATGGAGAAACGATGGGTGAGCTAATGCTTCGCGGTCCTTGGATTACGGATGAGTATTATAAAGATACTCGTTCGGAAGATGCGTTTGAAGACGGTTGGTTACGCACAGGAGATATCGCGGTCTATACGAAAGAAGGATACATTAAAATTATGGACCGTGTCGGCGATCTCATTAAGAGTGGAGGAGAATGGATTTCTTCGGTCGATTTAGAGAACGCTTTAATGAGTTTAGAAGGAGTGTATGAAGCTGCTGTAGTCGCAGTACCACACCCTAAATGGCAAGAGCGTCCAATTGCGAGCGTCGTCTTAAAAGATGGTTATGAAGCGAATGAAGAGACGAAGCAGCGTTTATACGATGGATTGCGCGAGCGTTTCGCTTCTTGGTGGATGCCAGATGAAATTTTATTTATGGATGAACTACCGAAAACGTCAGTTGGAAAGTTTTTGAAAGCAGAATTGCGTAAAATTGTATTTGAACAAGTTGATATGCAAGAATAATGATAAGAAAAGCCCTGAAAACTTAAATTTTCAGGGCTTTTCTTTATTTCTGTTCGTTGCGAATGTAGTCGATTAACTCATCGAGTAAATGAAGTACTTCATTCGAAGCTGTTTCAATACGTTGCAATGCTTTTTCTGCTTCAGGAATATTTCCTGCACGGAATTCTGTCGCTGCTTTACGAGCACAGTCGTGAACGTCTGCGTGATGTGTATCTAAGTCACGATATGCTTGTAAATGTCCGAGGCTCTCTTTCGTATACGGTGCGAAATACCATTTTCCGAGACGGCAATCCGTATGTCCAGCAATTTCGTTCGGATCGACATCTTCCAAACCGAGGAACATGTTGTAAATTTTCCATTTCCATAAAATATGATCGGCTTTTGATAATTGTAATAAAGCTTCAGATGATAAATAAACGTTATTTTCATCGATCACTTTCGTGCGGAAGTCATTAATCGCTAAACTTAAGTCATAAATCGCTTCAGATGTACTGTTGCCGTAATCACGAATATCTTCTTGGAGGTGCGTCATCTCCACCATTCGATTCGACACTTCGTCGATTGAAGCTGCTTGTTGTTCCGAAATCGCTGCTGTATTCGTAACGTCGACATTAATATCTTCAATCGCTTCGACGATCGCAGTTAATAAAGGAAGAGATTCTTTCGCTTCGTCTGTTGCTTTCGATATAATTGTCGTCGTTTCTTGAATGGAGTTTGAAACGTTATTTGAATAAGATTTCAAATGTTTCACGTTATTTGATACTTCATCTAAAGCAGAAACTGTATTTTCTGCTAAGTTGCGAACTTCTTGAGCAACAACGGCAAAGCCACGTCCGTGTTCTCCTGCTCGGGCCGCTTCAATTGAAGCGTTAAGTGCTAGTAAATTCGTTTGAGCAGCAATTTCATTAATTAACGTCACGACATTTTCGATATCGTTCACACGCTTTTGTAACTCAGCAAAAGTATCGACAATAGAACCGAAAGTTTCTTCAGTTTTAAAAATTTCGTCTAAAGTATTTTCAATCGTTTGTTTGCTATTGATAGCGTACTCTACAGAATCTGCTGTTTTTTCAGAAATTCTTGTGGAAGACTCGGCCACTTCAACAATGGAAGCTGTAATTTGTTCTGTCGCTGCTGTAGATGATTGAATCTCGTCCGATTGTTTATCCAAATTGAAAATTAAATCTTTCATAAACATAATTTTAGCGTTTTTATCAACGAGTACAGAAATGTCTGCGACGACGTTATTTACGACGCGTTCTTGAAATGTATTAACTAAAATTTGTTGATCGATATTTACCGCTGACTGGAATGATTTAAGCATTTCTAATGCGCGTTTCGGTCGCATTCCAAGATGATGTAAAATGTGCGTACAAACGTAGAAAGAAAATTGGTTAAAGACGACAATCGTTTCACCTGCTTCGAATTTATATCGATGCAAGCTTGTGAAAAAGGATAAAATCTTTCCAAAATAAGCGTCATCACGTTCAGAGTTGAAGAAGTTATGTACGTATTCCTCGATTGCCGAAGTCGGGATTGAACGAGCTGCTTGTGGGTTAATTTCATTGAAGAAACGTTCAAATAATTGAACGAGATTTGGACGTTCACTCGCAATGCGTTCGTATAGGTCTTTAAGTTCATTTAAATCTTGAGAAGTGAAAGAATTGTAGTGTAAAATCTTTTGAAATCGACTTTGTAGATTTTGGTCTGTACCGCGTTCAAACAGTTGCTCGATATGTAATTTTGGTCTAAGTGAACTCATGTCATCCAGCTCCTATTATCATGATGTATAATAATAATAGTATACCCTTATATGGAAATTTAGCAACTAAAATCACATGTAAAGATAGGTATATATAAATAGGAAGAAACTAAAAATAACTACTCCTTTTGAAAGACATATAAAACGTGAAAAAATTTTATCGATTACATTTTAGTTAATTGACATAGGTGAGCGTTGCACTTCAAAAAGAGATTTAGTACAGTGAGAATAGCAGAAAAAATATTAGGAAAAGAGCGTACATTATGTCTATCGAATGGATTCAAATTTTAAAAGCAATTATTTTAGGTCTTGTGGAAGGGTTGACGGAATTTGCTCCTGTTTCTTCGACAGGGCATTTAATTATCGTGGATGAAATGTGGTTGAAATCAGAGGAGTTTCTCGGAGAATATTCAGCAAACACATTTAAAATTGTTATTCAACTCGGTTCGATACTTGCCGTAGTTGTCGTCTTTTGGAAACGTCTATTCAGTTTGATCGGTTTGTATAGTGAAGGCGACCAAAAAATGAGCGAACGATTTAATTTATTGCATGTCATTATCGGCATGTTGCCTGCTGTCGTCATCGGTTTTGCGTTAAAAGATTTTATTGACGATAATCTTTTCGGAATTGAAACAGTTATTTATGCACTCGTCGCAGGAGCAATTTTAATGTTAGCGGCAGATAAGTTCGGATCGAAAAATCCGCCTGTGCAAAGCTTAGACCAAATTTCGTACCGTCAAGCATTCGCTGTCGGTCTCGTACAATGTTTATCGCTATGGCCAGGGTTTTCACGTTCGGGAGCGACGATTTCTGGAGGGGTTCTTCTCGGGATGAATCACCGTACAGCAGCCGACTTTACATTTATTATGGCTGTGCCGATTATGGCGGGAGCGAGTCTCGTCTCCGTATTGAAAAACTGGGAACATATGTCGATGGACCATTTAGGATTTTACATCGCTGGTTTCATTAGTGCTTTCGTATTCTCGTTACTTGCGATTCGTTTCTTCTTACAGTTAATTTCAAAAGTAAAATTAAAACCTTTCGCGATTTATCGTATTGTTTTAGCAGCTGTACTCGCATGGATCGTTTGGTTTTAATAGTGGGTGTCCGAGTGAATATGCTCGGACATTTTTTTAGCAAAAAAAGATCCTTGCGGCCGCCACCGCAAGGATATCAAAAATGTAGGATATTTATAACGTGAATCATAAGGGGAGGTAATGAACGTTGTTAGCGTCGTTGCGCTTTGAGTAAACGTTCATTGACGACGTCCCAATTGACCGTATTCCACCAATTGGTTACGAACTCAGGACGACGATTTTGGTACTTTAAATAGTAAGCATGTTCCCAAACATCGATGACGAGAAGAGGAGTCTTCTCATCTTTTAAAGGAGTATCTTGATTCGCAGTGCTCATCACTTCGAGTTCTCCTTCTTTGTTTAAGACAAGCCAACCATATCCGCTTCCAAATCGGCTAACTGCCGCAGTTGAAAGCAAGTCTTGGAACTGGTCAAACGTATTGAAGCGACGTTCGATTGCAGTTTTAATATCGGCTGTCGGTTCGCCCCCACCATTTGGGCTCATCGACTCCCAGAACAACGTATGGCAATAATGGCCACCACCATTATTTTGAACTGCCGTACGAATATCTTCTGGAACAGCTTGCAAGTCCGATAAGATTTGTTCAATCGACTGACTTTTTAGCTGTTCGTGATTTTCAATCGCAGCGTTTAAATTGTTGACATACGTTGCGTGGTGCTTACCGTGGTGAATCTCTAAAGTCCGTGCATCAATGTACGGGTCTAGCGCATCTACTGCATACGGT
>JASLHQ010000016.1 GCA_030152265.1 Savagea sp. | reverse complement strand
ACGGACAGCCTCTCGCATACCGGATGCGTCCGAGATCATTAGATGACCTCGTCGGACAGCAACATATTATCGGAGAAGATCAAGCATTGTATCAACTTATTCAAAAAGGACGTGTGCCATCGATGTTACTCTACGGCCCTCCCGGTGTCGGGAAAACATCGTTCGCTAATGCGATTGCTCAATCGACAAAACTACCTTTTTACAGTTTAAATGCGACGACTTCTGGAAAAAAAGATATCGAACAGATGATTGCGAACGCTCGAATGGAAGGTTCGATCATTTTATTTTTAGATGAAATTCATCGCTTTAATAAATTGCAACAAGATACATTACTTCCACACGTTGAAAATGGCTCGATCATTTTAATCGGGGCGACGACAGAAAACCCATTCCATGACGTCAATCCTGCTATTCGTTCTCGCATGGGTGAAATTAAACAATTAAAACGGCTCACGGCAGATGATTTATTCATCTTGCTAGACCGCGCTTTACACGATGAAGAACGCGGCTTAGGAAAGCAAAACATTCACATGACTGAAGAACAATTGCGACGGATTGCAGAAAGTGTTAATGGCGATGCTCGAAAAGCTTTAACATTGCTAGAATCCGCAGTGCGTGCAAGCGACGAAGATGAGGAAGGTACGATTACTGTAGAAGAACCACTTCTTAATTCGCTCATCGGACGCATCGGCGTATTCGGCGATAAAAAAGGAAGTCATTTTTACAATTTGCTCTCCGCTTTACAAAAATCGGTACGTGGAAGCGATGTTGACGCCGCCCTTTATTACTTAGCACACTTGCTAGAAAACGGTGACCTAATCGCTGTCAATCGCCGTTTACTCGTCATGGCATACGAAGATATCGGGCTCGCAAATCCTGACGTCGGACCCCACGTGCTCGCCGCAACAGAGGCAGCAATTCGTCTTGGCCTTCCGGAAGGACGGATTCCACTCGCTCAAGCTGTCGTTGAAATGTGTCTCGCTGAAAAATCAAATTCAGCGTATCAAGCACTCGACCGAGCGATTGCAGCGATTCACGACGGAAAAACAGGCGATATTCCAGATCACTTAAAAGATACACATTATGCTGGAGCAGCTGAGCTCGGACACGGTGGCTATCAATATCCTCACGATACTAAAATCGGAACGTTCGGAGGGTGGGTCGATCAACAATATTTACCGGATGAGTTAGCAGGAAGTCAATTTTATAAACCGATTGATGCTGGTCAAGAAGTGCGCATGAATAAAATTTATCAACATTTACAACAACTAAAAAACAAAAAATAACAGGAAGTTTTTAAAGAAGTAATCACGATTTATAAAACCTTTCCGTTACTTCAGACTTATATTAAAAAGCTTGTATGAGCATAATGTTCATACAAGCTTTTTGTCGTATAATTCTGAATTATTCTTTTTTGAACATTTTGTGAACTTCTTGTTTTCAACAGCTTCTTTTTAGGGTATAACTAGTAAATAACCGTTTTCACAAAAGAAAGGAAGTAAACAGATGACATTTTTAAATTGGTTAACCGGTCCAGCGAATAACTTCATTTGGACGTATGTTTTAATTGGCGCTTTACTCATTCTCGGACTTTATTTTACAATTCGTACGAAATTCGTTCAAGTGCGCCTATTCGGTGAGATGTTCCGACTAATTGTCGAAAAGAAAGACCATCATAGTGACGGAGTCTCTCCTTTCCAAGCCTTTACGATTAGTGCCGCATCTCGTGTCGGTACAGGAAACGTTGCAGGTGTCGCACTTGCGATTGGAATTGGTGGACCAGGAGCTGTCTTCTGGATGTGGCTCATCGCTTTAATCGGGATGGCGACTGCTTTTATTGAAAGTACGCTCGCACAAGTATATAAAGTGAAAGACGGCAGTGCGTTTCGCGGAGGACCTGCTTATTATATGGAAAAAGCACTCGGATGGCGTAAGCTCGGCATTATTTTTGCGATTTTACTCACATTGGCATTCGGTTTTATTTTCAATGCTGTGCAAGCGAATACAATTAGCCAATCGTTCCATAGTGTATTCAACATTCCAACATGGACAGTAGGAATTGGGCTCGTTCTCCTCACAGCGATTATCATTTTCGGTGGTGTCCATCGCATTGTACAAGTGACACAGTTTATCGTACCGATTATGGCGACATTTTATATCGGTATCGCTCTATTCATCGTTGTGATCAACATTACAGAAGTACCGAATATGTTTAAGTTAATCGTGACCCATGCATTCGGAATTGAACAAATGGCTGGTGGCGGAATTGGTGCTGCTTTAATGCAAGGGGTTCGTCGTGGTTTATTCTCGAACGAAGCTGGTATGGGTAGTGTGCCAAACGCTGCTGCGACAGCGAGTGTGTCTCACCCTGCGAAACAAGGGCTCGTTCAAAGTTTAGGTGTATTTTTCGATACAATTGTCGTCTGTAGTGCGACAGCTTTCATCATTTTACTCTCTGGTTTATACGTAGACGCAGGAGATGACGGTATTTTATTAACACAAGCTGCAATGGAAATGCAAGTCGGTACATGGGCTCCTTATTTCGTAGCGATTGCGATCATGTTCTTCGCTTTCAGTTCAGTTATCGGAAACTACTATTACGGTGAAACGAATATCGAATTCATTAACGCTCATAAAAGCTGGATGACATTATATCGTCTCGCTGTACTCGGTATGGTCATGTTCGGAGCACTTGCGAAAGTAGCACTCGTTTGGGATTTAGCGGATCTCTTCATGGGATTAATGGCTATCATCAACTTATTCGTTATCGCGATTTTAGGTAAAATTGCTTTCCGTGTATTGGACGACTTCACAGAACAACGTATACAAGGGAAAAACCCTGTCTTCCACGCAAGCTCGATTCCTGGACTAAAAGGTGCAGAATGTTGGGAAGATGAAAAATAAAAATGAAATGAAAAAGAAGCCCCCTTTGAGGAGCTTCTTTTTTTATAAAATGTATTGGTCGATTTTTAAGACGAGTTCTGCAATTTCAGGTTTACTTACTTGATCGTCCGCTCCAACACTTTCCCCTTTATGTTTCAAATCATCTGTAATAAGTGAAGAGAAGATGATGACTGGTAAAGGAGCGAGACCTTTGTTTTCACGAATACGTTTCGTAAAATGATGACCGTCCATTTGTGGCATCTCGATATCTGTAATGACAAGTTGTACAACTTCTGTAATGTCAGCTGTTTGATTAAGCATCGATTCTAAATATTGAAGGGCATCTTTTCCGTTTTCGAAAAACTCTAAATTGTAGTATCCCGCTTCATTAATTCATATATAGTGCATTGCTCAAACTGTACGTTTCATTATGTAATAATACCTATTGTAACAACGTTTCTGTTGAGTAACAAGCTTTC
>JASLHQ010000013.1 GCA_030152265.1 Savagea sp. | reverse complement strand
CTCGTTATGTCGTCGCTACTTTCGGTTTACGCCAAAATAGTGTAATGACGACACAAATCATTAAGACGACCGCGCTGAAATGATACGGATCATCAATATTTCGTTCATACAAAATCCCACCGACAATCGGTCCAAACACGTTCGCTAAAGAAGTAAAGAAGGAGTTCATCCCACCGACGAATCCTTGATCTTTCCCTGCGATTCTTGATAAGTACGTCGTGACGGCCGGTCGAATGAGGTCAAAACCGATAAACACAGTAAACGTCACCGCCATAATCGCCCAATATTGATTGACGACAGTCATCATGTAAACGAGAACTGCCGAGAAAAATAGCGAACCTCGAATGACCCCGATTTCTCCAAAACGCTTCGTAAGCGGGTCGAATAACCACACTTGGAAAATCGCCCCGAACACCGCGCCTCCTGTAATCGCGATAGCAATATCGTACGGCTCGAATCCAAACTTATGATCCGTATATAAGCTGAAGAATGACTCAAACGCCGCTAATCCGAATGATGAGACGACGATGACTAAAAAAGCGATGAAAAACATCGGGACGAAAATCTTCCGAAAACCGCTCATATTTTCCATCGGACCTGATTCTTCAATCTCTACTTTTTGGCGCTCTGGTTCTTTTAATAAGAGTATCGATAAAATAGCAGCTACCGTACCGAGTACAGCCGCTGAATAAAACGGCACACGTGGACCAATCATCGCGAGCATTCCACCGATTCCCGGTCCGATAATGAACCCTGTACTGATTGATGCAGACATTAAACCGAGCGCTTTCGCACGCGTTTCCATCGTCGTAATGTCCGCGATAAATGCGGTGACCGCAGGCATAATAAACGCTGCACTCACGCCCCCTAAAATTCTTGAAACGAAGAGCACTTCAATCGTTTTTCCCATACCGAATAATAATTCAGAAAACCCAAAAATAAATAATCCGAGAACGATCATTATTTTTCGTCCGTATTTATCGACAGCCTTCCCTGCGAAAGGCGAAAAAATTAATTGAGTTAAGGCAAACGATGCTGTTAAATAACCAATCACTTTTCCACTCACTTGCAATTCATTCATAATTGTCGGAAGTACAGGTATGACAAGTCCAATTCCTAAAAAGGCAATGAATAAATTACCGAGCAAAATCCACAACATCGTCTTCGTATTTTTGTCCATATAAAACCTCCATCTAAAGAACAATAAGTATAGATTAAACGATATCGTAACAACATAGTCAACCTTTTTCTCTGCAATTTTCTTAAAAAATTAAAAAACCGAATGCAAGCTGTTCGTTCAGCGCATTCGGCTCTTCATTTATTTTTTATTCTCTCGTTAAAATAATTAAATCTTCCGCATTCGCTTGCGGTGGCATCGATTTCGTCATAATGCCATTGTAGTGAACTTCCACTTTGTCATTTTCTTTTAAATGTGTCACTTTATCCGCTTCAATTTCATCCATATGGAAGACGATTTCAGAACCAGCTGTCATTTCAGGGCCTTTCACCGTTTCTGTTACTTCTACTGTTACGTCCGCTCCGTCAATCGCTTTCACAATCCCTTGTACACCTGCTTCATTTTTCACTTGACCTTCCACCTTTTCTACATTTTCTTTCGAATCTTCGACGATGTTATCACCTGCTTCTTCAACACTTTCTTTCGTCTCTTCACTACAAGCCGCTAAACTGAAGGCGAGCATCGTTACAGCTCCCCATTTCATCATGTTTTTCATATTGATCTACTCCTTTTAATATAATGGTTGATTTACATCTAAACGACGTAATTGCGCAGCATAATATCCTAATATTTGAAACGGAATAATCCCGACGAGCGGGGCCATAATCGGATGCGTTAAAGGTAATACGAAATCATCCCCTTCTTCATCGAGTCCTTCCATCGAGATCACAAACACTTTCGTTCCGTACGAACGAATTTCCGCAATATCTTTCCTCATCGGCTTCGCATTGCGCTTATTCGTGATGAGCGCAATGGCTATCGACTTTTCCTGTACTAAAGCGAGTGGACTATAACGCAATTCGCCTCCGACATAAGCGTCAGCATGTAAAGAGCCGATTTGTCTTAATTTCAAAGCCCCTTCTTGAGCTACCGCATAATCTAGCCCACGGGCAATGACGGTAATGTTTGGATTGCGCATAAGCAATGTAGGCAACCAAGTCCGAAAACGTTGATGCTTATTCAAAACACTATGAATCGCCTGAGCAGTAATCGCGAATTTTTTGGAAACATCGAACGTATCATACATCCCCTCACTTCGTCCTAGCGCAATGGCGAGCATAGAAAGAAATGCGATTTTTGCTACGAACACTTTCGTCGATGTAATCCCTAGTTCAGGCCCTGCATGAATCCATAAAGATTCATTCGCAAATCGGACAACGGACGACTGTTGTTCATTCGTAATCACGATGGTCGGGACGTTGTATCGATTCATTTTTTTAATGCTTTCTAAAATAGAAGGAGTTTCTCCTGAACGAGAAATCGCAAGGCAAACGGTCTCTTCAACGAGCTGAGGAGTATTGTAAAGAAACTCTTCACTTTCATACACATCCGTAGGTAATTGCGCCATCCGTTCAAACATTCGTTTACCGATCAACGCCGCATGATAGCTCGTGCCGGATCCGATAATGACGAGGCGTTTCGCTTTTTGGAGCATCGATACAACCGCTGGAGAAATATCAAGTGTGCCATCGTCTTTTAAATATTGACGAGAAAGCTCACAAAGCACTCCTGGCTGCTCATTCATCTCTTTCGTCATATAATCAGCATAATTGCCGAGCGCTACTTCTACTTTTTGAAAGTGGAGCGGGTGCTGTTCTTTTTCGATTGGATGTCCGTCTTTTAAAACGGTGTATTGTTTCGGCTGGACGATGGCGAGTTCTTTAGAATCGAGATGAATTACTTCCGTAAAATCGTCCGTAAAGGCTCGCTGCTCCGCTCCAATCATCATCGCTGACTCACTCACTGCGATGCAAAGATTTTTTTGCTCATGCGCAGCATATAAAATATTAGGGGTATGTACGTCGAGACAAATGAAAGCATAAATTCCTTCCACTTCCTGCATGAACGTTTGTAACATTTCGTGGATATTTCTTCCTTCTTGTGCTCCCCTTTCTAAATAGCGAAAAAATGTTTCAATATCTGAATCCTCTTGCTGTTTAGAAATTCGTCCCCATTTTTGAACGGTACCGTTAAACACAATCGCAAAACGTCCCTCTTCCATCCCATGCAAATGACTACGTCGGTCCATCTGTTCCCCAATTAACCAATGCGTATGTCCAATTGCCGTTTTCGCTTCTTCAATTTCATCCAACGCTAATTGAATATTGACTAAAGGATTGCCTTGTTTAAAAAAAGATAACGTTTGATCAGATTGAATCGCAACACCTGCTGCTTCCGTTCCTCTATGTTCTAGACGTCTTAAACCGTCAATGATATATTTTTTCGCAATATATGCGCTACCGACATAGCCTATCATTCCGCACATGACCATCCCTCCTACTTCTCTCACGCACTATTGACCTATTCCACAATTGTTTCACATTTAAACGTTTTACGTATTTTCTTGTACTTTGTTCTTTTCGAAATGTAGTATAATCATTATAGGGAGGCGAACTTTTATGAAAAAAATAACCGCATCATATTATCGCCAGTTACAAGAAGAATTACATTATTTAGTTAAAAAACAAGTCATTTCGAAGGAGCAACAGGAACAAGCACTCGAGCAATACGAAGTGAAAGAAGGACTCTCCACTTTATCGATTATTTTAGCGATTGGCGCTATTTTAATCGGACTCGGTGTGTTAATTGCCGTTTCGACAAATTGGTCACACTTTTCATTGTTGTTAAAGTTCAGCATTTTATTTATTTCAACCTTGGCGAGTTATGTCGTCGCTTTCGCTTTGCAACATCACTTTGAAAAAACAGCCCGTGCTTTTTATTACATCGCTGCTTTCATTACCGGCGCGAGCTTGTATTTTATCGCGTCACTTTACATGAACCAAATTGAAACTGGAACGATCGCGCTCATGTGGGCCGTCACGCTCATCCCACTCGTCTTATTTTTAGTCGACTTGCCGATTACGTTACTGTTTGCAGCATCGCTCCTATGGGCATCTGCAGGGTATGCGACGATCTTTTCATTCGGAATTTTGCTCATTTTACCGCTCATCGCATTTCTCATGTGGGTGAATGAAGTGAAATTAAAAGAATCGAAGCTCGGATTTTTCAGTGTCGTTCTCGTTTTAGTCGTTTGGATCACCGCTTTAATGAGCAGCATCGACGTTCCTGGAATTGTTCCTATCTCATTAATCTTTATTTTAGGAATTGCGTTATTTTTCAATCATTTCGAAAAATATTTCAATTTATCGAGATGGCTCGGTACAATAATCGTCAGTATCACATCGCTCTCTTTAATGGGTCGATTCACATGGCAAGCAGTATCTGAAAATTCCGCTTCGATTTACAGCACGAGCTTCACGATTGCATTCGCGATTTTTGCTTTCGCTTTGCTAAAGTACGCTCCGTTACAGGCGATCGTCTTTATCGGGATTTTAATCGCTCGTCTATACTTTGATTACACGTTCGACCTCATTCCACAATCGCTATTTTTCGTCATCGCAGGATTGTTGATGATCGGTTTCGGTTATTGGTTTGAAAGAACGAGAAGAAATGAGGGACAGAGCCATGCGTAAATTAACGGTTTCAGAATGGTTGATCACTGTCGGACTTTCAGTCGTATGTCTACTCGTCGTCGCCTTTCCACTATGGCAAATTTTGCAGTCGAAAGAGACATTTACGATTCCTGCCATTTCCTATCAAAATGGCGATGAAAATCCAACGATTACGATTCCAGTCGAAGCGTCTTTTGACCAATTGGATGAAACGATGCAACAAAGCATTGAAAACGACGATGCTTATCAAACAAAAGTGTACGCGATCTTCGATGAATTGAACGGTGAACTTACATTGCGACACGTTCAACTTACGAAACCAGATGAACGCATCTTTTTGGAAGGATCCCTCTACTTGTACAATTACGGTGATCGCGATTTGAAACGTTTAACGTATCCGATTACACTCAATGTCGGACAAGCGATTCGTCATGCGGACGTGTACGAACCGAATGAGCCGTTGATCGATTATGAATATCGTTGGACGGCAACATTGCGCTACAATAACGGACATGCACTCGTCACACAATTGAAGAAGCGATAATTTAAAAACGTCAGCTCGATGAAGAGTTGACGTTTTTTCTTGCTCATGACAGGGTATGTTGTCTTAAAAAGTAGGTGATTGCATGATACTCATCACTAGTAAATTAATCGTCGGCTTTTTATTGTTATTGTTTTTTATTCGTTTACTCGGAAAGAAACATTTAGCGCAATTAACACCGAGCGACATCGTCTATTTTATGGTTTTCGGAGGCATTGTTGAAGAGTCCGTCTACGATGAGCAAATACCGATTTGGCAAATGGCTGTCGCGCTCGCAATATGGGTTGCTCTATCTTATCTTTTTGAAACGCTCGTTTACCGCTCCGATCGCTTGCGCAAAATTGTGAAAGGTGTACCGATTTGCTTAATTTACAAAGGGACGATTCTCGCTGAAACATGTCGCAAACAAAAGCTTGAAATGGAACAATTACGTTCTATTTTAAGAACACAAGGTATTTTTTCCTTGAAAGAGGTGTATCATTTATTTTTAGAACCAGACGGCACATTTAGCGTACAAAAGTATGCGCACTTAGAACCTCCGACAAACGCTCAACTGAACATTAGTGTCACACAACCTCATTTAAGTTATTTACTCATTAGCGAAGGCGAAATCCACCAATCCACATTACAACAACTCGGACTTTCGGACGCTTGGCTATTAGGTGAAGTCGGCGCACTGCATACCGTTTTATTAGCGGAATGGTCTATTGCGGAAGGATTACACATCCAACGCTATAACACGACAGAAGAACATTGTGTCCCGTTAGAATAAGAAATAAAAAAAGCGTTGGAAACTGAATGACTCCATCAGTTTCCAACACTCTTCATTCCCATTGTTTTAACCATTGTTTTTCATTGTACACATTATAGCCTTCTCGTTTGAAAAGGGCTGCCGTTACACCGTGACCACTTACTTTCATGCCTGTAAACGTGCCGTCATAAATGAGCGAACTGCCACAAGAAGGGCTTTCTTCTTTTAAGACGATCGTCGTCGCACTATATTTTCTGGCGACTTGTAACGCTTCATTTGCCCCTTTTAAAAAAGCTTCCGTCACGTCCTCTCCTGAAATCGATACGACACGCGCGCGTCCGTCTAACACATCGAATCCGTCTCCTCCTACGATTTCTGAAGGTTCGCGAGGTGTCGACATACCGCCCATCACTTCTGGACAAACGGTCACTGCTTTTCCTTCTCGGACGAGTGTTTCAATCACTTCTTGCAAACAATGCCCTCCATCATAACGCACTTTGTTACCTGCTAAACAACTGCTCACGAGAATCATTGTATCTCTCCTATGCTTTCGTTAATGTTTTTCCTGTCAATCCAAAAATAATCGTTAAAATCGGCGATAATAAACAGAAAAACGCAAATGGAATGTAACTGATGACTGGAATACCGAGCGTCGTCGAAATGAAAATACCACAAACGCCCCACGGAACGAGTGGGTTAATGACCGTTCCTGCATCTTCCATGACCCGACTTAAATTTTTCATCGCTAAGCCATTTTTCTCAAAATGAGGTGCGAACGATTGACCCGTCAGTAAAATGGATAAATATTGTTCTCCGATCGCTAAGTTCACACCGATCGCTGTACATGCTGCGCCGACGATGACAGACGCTTTTGTTTTTAAACGATGCGCAAACGGTTCTAAAATCGCTTGAATGATGCCGAGTTTAAACAGTAGACCACCCATGCTTAATGCGAGCAATACGAGTGAAATCGTAAACATCATGCCCATTAAGCCGTCCGCTTTTGAAAGTAAAGCATCGATCGCTTCATGCCCAGTATTCGTTTCGAATCCTCCGAATAAAATATCGACATATTCTCCGACTGTGTACGAAGAATGGAAACGCGATAAGACGAGCGCTGTCGCTGAACTGATGAACAATGTTAATACAGCAGGAACGCGTAAAAATGTACAGATGAACAAGACGATAATCGGAATCCAACTATACCCGTGAACGAGTCCTGTCGCTAAAATATTTTGTTTATATTCTTCTAATTGCGCTAAATTTAATTCGCCGACAGATGGCGTCAAAATCGCAAACAATACGGCGCTAATGAGAAAAGCAGGAATCGTCGTCCATCCCATATTTCGAATATGTTCGAACAAATCGACACCGACCGTTTTCGAAGCGATCGTCGTCGTATCTGAAAGAGGAGACATTTTATCACCGAAAAACGCACCGCTCACAATCGCACCTGCTGCCATCGGTAACGAAAGGTCGAGCGCTGCTGCCATCGAGAAGAACGCAACGCCAATCGTCGCAACAGTCGTCAATGAACTACCGATGGAAATGCCGACAATTCCTGTCACGATAAAGATCGTCATAAAGAAAAATTGCGGCGTAACGAGTTCAAAGCTCGTCATCATTAACGTCGGAATCGTTCCGCCGACCATCCAACTACTCGTTAAAATTCCAATCATAAAAAATAAATAAACAGCACCTAAACTCGAACTCGTCCCTTCGACCATACCCGCTTCTAGATCACGGTACTTCACACCTTTTAACAAACCGTATCCGATCAACACAAAAAGAGCTAACAATAACGGAATGTGCGGTGCGACACCGAGTCCGATAATAAATATGCTCAGTAAACTAAGCGTTAAAAGCAGTACGAAAACAGCTTCTCCCGTTTTCGGGGTAACTAATTTTTTCATTTGTAACATTTCCAATTCCCTCCAAATATAAAGAGCACACTCTATCCCTAAATTAGGGACGAAGTGTGCTCCGCGTTACCACCCTGCTTGACTGTAAAGCCCGCTCGAATTGTGAAATTACTATTTATGCAAAACGTAATTCGTCTGACAACCGCCTGAACTTTCACCGTCCGTTCAGTCTCTACATGCTGCATCTTGTCATCCTACTTCAATTTGCGTAATTTCGTTCATTTTCTTGTAATAGTAAATATGTTAAGGACGTAAGTCGATTTTGTCAATAGTTTATTCACGTTCGGTTAAAAATCCGTACGTCATGACTGTTTGCAAGTCGAATTGTTTCGTCTCTTTTTCAAATCGTATTGTCACATCACGCGCTGTCAATTCAACGATGACACCTTCACCAAATACACGATGTTCCACTCGCTTTTGGACAGCGAATTGCTCAAGCTTCGTCATGCCATGTTCATTCACTTGAGGTCGTGCTTTTCGCTTCGCAACTTTCGGTCGTGGCGATGTGATGACACGACGTTTTGTCGCGTCTTCAAAATCGAAACATTCTTCTAAAAAACTGCTGCGTGCACGTTCACGGTCTTCCGTTCGTTTCGGATATGAAATCAAACATGTATTTTTCGCACGCGTCATTCCGACATAGAAAAGTCGTCTCGCTTCTTCTAACATTTCAGCATCTTCCACATCGCGTTCAGAAGGTAAAATGCCATCCGACGCATCGATTAAAAAGACGGTATCCCACTCTAATCCTTTTGCAGAATGGATGGTCGATAATGTGACGCGTGGTGTGTTTCCTTTATGCTTCGCTTCTTTGACGGCTCGTTGCAATTCATCGATTTTGTCTCGAAACTGTTCTACCGTTTGACACGATTCGCCGAGTTGTTCCATCTCATCTAAAATTTGCATCATCGTTTCTAAACGATAACCGAACTTCTCCGCTCGTTGAACGATCGCTTCTTCATAACGAAACGTTTGACGAATCGTACGAATGCATTCAGCAATCGTCATTTTCGGAAATTCGTCGAGCGTCTCATCGATCATTTGCAAGCTTTCTTTTTGGTTCGCACGTAAATCATTCACTTCAATAAAAGTATCAAACACGGAGTGTGGAACGGTCCGTCCTTTTAAATTGTTCAACATGACGCGCGATAAATAAAGCTGCAATTTAAATGCGATTTTCCCGAACGCTTCCACATTCGTCCGATCTTCACTCAATGCGAAAAAATGAAACAAATCTTTCACAATCCAATGATTAAAGAAAAATCCTTGTTCATCTTTCAATTGGAAAGGGATACCTCGTTTATGCAATTCCATAATGTAAGGAATCGCGGATTTATTGTTTCGGAATAAAATCGCATACGCATCAAAGTTTTCAACTTCTACGAGTTGGTCGACAATCGCATTCGTTTGGAATGTTTCCGTTTCGTAGGCGATGACACGAATGTCTCCTGCCGTCTCTCGCACGGCATTCATCTCTTTTTCATACCGTTTTTGATTATGTTGAATTAAACGATTCGCTCGTTCAATAATCGACGTAGCGGAGCGATAATTGTATTGCAAATGATAAAATGATGCGTTCGGATAATGACGCTCAAATTGTAATAAATACGTCGGGCTCGCCCCTCGCCACATGTAAATCGACTGATCATCATCCGCTACGACGAATAAATTTTGATGATGAACGAGTAAATGTTCAATTAATTTAAATTGGACGAGCGACGTATCTTGACTTTCATCTGTCGCGATAAAGTCATAAAGTGAGGCGTAGTGCTGCCGTATTTGCGCATCTTCTCGTAACGCTTGCTCTCCGATTTCTAACATGTCATCAAAATCGATCAAACGCGGGCTTGATTGCCGTTTCAACTGCTCGTACTGATAAGCGATATCTCCTGCTCGTTCAAATGGACCTTCTACTTCTTTCCACCGCTCAACCGGCACCATTTTATTTTTCAATAACGTAATATGCGTCTCTAATTCTTGTACGACATCGTCTGTCGCCGATAGACGCATGACCATTTCATAACTTTTTTTCAGCAATTGTTGTTTCGTAATCGGCGCTTGATTGCTTTCGATCAATTGATACGCTATTTGATATTTCGCAAAATAATGGCGCGTAATATGAAAAGCTAAACGATGAATCGTCGCAAATTGCGGTTTTGGTAAGTGCGGGAAAAATTGCGTAAACTTCTCCCCTAATGCGAGTGCCGCAGCCTTACTAAAAGAAATGGCAAGCAATCGTTGCGGCGCGACATGACGCTCTTCTATTAGTCGTGCAAGTCGCGTAATCATCGTCGTCGTTTTGCCCGACCCTGGACATGCTAAGACGAGCGCTGGGCCTTCTTCATGTTGAATGGCTGCCATTTGTTCCTCATTAAAAAGAACGCCCGTCCGTTCTTCTACTCGTTGTAAAAATGTATTCACTCATCGTCACCCTTTTTGAAACCTTTCTCCATCATGTTCCGTATATGTATCATAACAAGTGAGGTGAGAAGATGCGAACATCACTGCAACAACAATATGAACATATCCAAACAGAACGACTCGAAATGAGTCAACTGCAAAGAGAGCAAACCGCTTTAGCAAAACGATGCGACCAATATAAAAAAGAAGTCAAAGTACTCCAACGTGAACACGAAAAAGAACATCGCGATGTCGAAGCATTACAACGATTTTCATTAAAAAAATTCGTGAAACAAAAAATCGGTTCATGGGATACCGTCATCGATAAAGAACTATCCGAAGCGTTCGAGGCAGAACAACGACTGAAAGAAGCGGAACATCAACTTCAAAAGTGCGAAGAGCAATATGACGCTGTCACAAAACGAATTGCTCACATAGGCGATCTCGACGAGCGCTACAAAACGTGGCTAGAAGCGAAAGCTTTATCCATGATGACGACAGATCGAGAAGCTTATGAACACGCACAATCGATTCGTCTACAACGAGAAGAATTACACCACCTCATCGAACAAATTCAAGAAGCGCATGCAGCCGGTGTGCACGTACTTCACGTCTTCGACAAAATGTTTAAAAGCTTAGACAACGCGTCAGGTTATTCGATGCTCGACATGTTCGGTGGTGGAATCATCTCCACAGCACTCAAACATTCGGAAATGCAAGCAGCGGAAAATGAAACGTTGCCTTTACGTCGCGCGTTACGCGATTATGAAATCGAATTACAAGACGTGCAAAAAATAATCGAGCAAGAAATGAAAATTGTCCCTTCTTTCGCGCTCAGCTTTGCTGACTTTTTCTTCGACGGTTTCATTTTCGATTTTCTCGTCCATCAAAAAATTCAAGAACATACGGAAACGTTGCAAAAACCGTATCAACAAGTGAAAAAAATGCAAGCGGAACTCGTCAAACAAAAACGACTCGCAGACGAGCGACTGCTCCAATTGCAAGAACAATACGAAACAATCATCATTCATTCAAATTAGTATCACTTT
>JASLHQ010000234.1 GCA_030152265.1 Savagea sp. | reverse complement strand
TTGACGAGCGGTTCGTTATTCGGAGTCGCTGGGGTCATCCTCGGGATTCCAGGGTATGCAGTGTTAAAAGTACTCGTCACGCATTTATTCGACTTGTACAAGTTGCGCTACAACCGTTACCAACCCGACGCGCTCATGCATTATGACTTAACGGAGCGCATGGGAGATACTGATTCAAAAGAATAATCGAAACTAGAGAGCTTCATGTCTCTCTAGTTTTTTTATGTTGAAAAGCGTATTGGAAAGGAAATGGTTTGAATTTTTTGACATTGACACCTTTTAAAAAATTAGATACGATGCTCTACAGTAAAACTTTCCTTAGAGAAAGTTATTTGCTTTAAGGAAAGAGTGGGGTGGGATATGATTAAAAGTAAACGAGGGCGCTTTATATTTTGGCTCGTTTTGCTCAGTTTGTTTTGTAGCGCAATCGTCATCGGAGTTGCGGTAGGACCGATCGTCATTCCTTTTTCGGATACTGTTGTTTCGATTGGAAAGAAATTAGGGGTGCTTTCTCAAACGATGGAGGCGACGCAATTTGAAGTCGTCATTAACGAAGTACGTCTCCCTCGCGTACTCGTCGCTTTATTCGTCGGAAGTGGCTTAGCGGTAGCGGGTGTTGCGATGCAAGGTTTGTTCCGTAATCCGCTCGTGGAACCTGGGTATATCGGTGTATCGAGCGGGGCAGCACTCGGAGCGGTGAGCGCTCTCTTTTTCGGATGGACGAAATGGAGTCATTGGATGTTGCCGTTATCCGCTTTCGTCGGTGCGATGTTCGTCATGGCCGTCATTTTAGCCGTATGGCAGACGAGTCGGCATAAAAGTATCGCGATGTTGTTATTGTTAGGAATCGGGATTAATTCTTTCTTCTCGGCTATCATGAATGTGCTCGTCGCTACGAGTAAAAACGAACAGGAGTTGCGAGGCATTATTTATTGGCTGCAAGGTGGACTCGACGCTCGAACGTGGGAACATGTCCAACTTGTCGCTTTACCGATTGTACTCGGCATCATCGGTTTAACGTGGTTTAGTCGAGAACTCGATATGTTGTTATTAGGAGAAGAACAAGCGCTTAGCTCCGGAGTCGATATTAAAAAAGTGCGCACATTCGTCTTACTGCTCGCTGCTTTCATGACAGGAACGGCCGTGGCGGTAAGCGGTATTATCGGCTTTGTCGGGTTAATTATCCCGCACATGTTTCGCCTATTGCTCGGGCCGAAACATCGGTCGTTATTTTTGGCAAGTGCATTCGGTGGAGCGACTTTTTTAATCGGAGCGGATTTAGTGTCGCGTATGATTTTACAGCCGATTACATTACAAGTGGGGGTCGTTAGCGCATTGATTGGCGCACCTTTATTTATTTTCTTATTATTGACGTCCCATAAAGGAGTGAGGTCATGATCGAAGTGCGCGGACTCACGTATGCTATTCGTCAGGCGACCATTTTGCACGATATTCATATGAAGGTACGTCAAGGAGAAATGATCGGTTTAATCGGACCGAACGGAAGCGGAAAAACGACTTTATTGAAGTCAATTGCTCATTTGCATCATTTGCCTGAAAAGACGGTTTGGCTAAAAGAACGTCCGATTGAGACGTATGCACGAAAAGAATTAGCGCGTTGGATGAGCGTCGTCTTTCAAGATACGTCTGTCGCTTTTGACTTTACAGCGGAAGAAATTGTCCAAATGGGGCAATACGCACATAAGTCGCCGAAAACAGAAGCGGAGCGAAAAGAAGAAAGAGCGCGGATCGATGAAGCTTTTGCGAAGTTAGAAATTGAACAGTTGCGAACGCGTTCGATTTTAGAAATGTCAGGGGGACAACGACAATTAGTTATGATTGCGAAAATGTTCGTCCAACAAACCCCGATTTATTTACTCGATGAACCGATTTCAGCTTTAGACATTTATTATCAACTTCTCGTCTTACAACTATTGCGAGAAGAAAGTGAAAAAGGGAAAACGATATTGATCGTTTTACATGACTTGAACTTAGCAGCTCGTTTTTGTACGACGTTGGCGCTTTTAAAAGAAGGGAAAATCGTTCAAGTCGGTGTACCGAAAGAAGTATTGAAAGAGTCGTTACTTATGACAAGCTATGATGTCGTAGCGACAGTCGAAAAAAATGAAACGGTCGACGCGTATCAAATGCTCGCGATTCGACCGCGAAAGGAAGAATAAAATGAAACGATGGATGAAAGGAGCGAGCTTTACTTTATTACTGGCGCTCGCTGCATGTAGTCAAGAAGCGGAACAACAACCGATACAACCTGACGTACAAGAAGAAGTAGGACAATATCCGAAAACGATCACTTTAGAAGGAGAGAGTGTTACCATCGAACGAAAGCCTGAAAAAATATTACCGCTCTCATTAGATGTCGCAGAAATTGTGATGCAATTAACAGACGGAGAAGGGGTTGTCGCCATTTCAAAAGGGATTGAAGACCCTTATTTATCGACAAACCCGGAATCTGCATCGAAAATTACAGAACATATCGCTTCTGCAGTGCATATCGACCCTGAACAAATTTTGTCTTATGAAACGGACTTGCTTTTACTCACCAAAATGCACGGACAAGAACAAGACGCCTACGATATTTTGCGTCAAGCGAATGTACCGATTCTCGCTTTCGAAACGATGCGTTCAATGGAAGCGTATCGCACGAATTTAAAAACGATTGGACAAGCAATCGGCGAAGAAGAAAAAGCGAATGATCTCGTCGCCCAAATGGAGCGAGAGATCGCTGACATTCAAGAAGCGATTACGTGGGAAGATGACAAACCGTCCGTCTTAGTATTATCGGAAGTCGGACCGGGGACAGGACCTTATATGATGGGGCCCGGTAATGTGTCACAAGACATTATCGAACAAGCGAAAGCGATTCCTGCCGTACAAAAAATCGGATTAGAGCGTTCTGCGAAAGCGGAAATGGAACAAGTATTAAAAATGGACCCGGACTATATTATTTTACTCGATTGGCAAGGGGAGAAAGAAGCGGCATACGAAGCTTTACTGAATGACGCAGCGTGGCAAACGTTACGCGCTGTGAAAGAAGGGCGTATCAAAATCGTGGAAGCGAAATATTTCTTAAACCCGAATGCGGCGAATATTGAAGGATTGCGCATGCTTGTCGATTGGTTAGGAGAGTAAGATGAAACGAAAGGTACTTATTTTATTCAGTTATAGCGCCATTCCCGAACTCGAATCATTGGACGCCTTTTATCGTCATTTGCTCGGACGTTATTATACGGAAGCTTATGCAGAAGAAGGGCGTGAGAAGTTTCAACAAGTCGGATTTCCAGACCCTTTAACAGAAGTGACGGAGCGTATTGCGGAAGCGTTAGAAAGCCAACTTTCAACAGAAGATGAACAGTGGCGCGTCGTCATCGGATGTAAACATACTGAACCGTTCATCGAAGACGTCGCACGTCGCGCTAGTCAAGATGCCGATGAATTGTTCACATTACCACTCACACCGCTTTATTCGAAGACGGGAGTGAAATGGTACGAACAAAAAGTAGAACGGATCGCGAATGAATATGCGATTCCCGTTCGTCATATCGGGCCATTTGGTGAAGATGAAGCGTTCATTCAGTTGTTGCAAAATCGATTGAAGCGCACTTTGCATTGGCTCGGCAAAGAGAAAAAAGAAGCGCACATCCTCTTTACGTCGCACAGTATGCCAGGCATACGAAAAGCGAATGTCGATTTTATTCGCTCTTACGAAACGCTCGTACAACGCATGATGCGTCCATTTTCGCAATCATGTTCCATCACGTATCGAAGCGGTCGTCCTGCCCCTGAAAAATGGCTCGGGCCAGACGTGAAAGAAGTATGTACGCAATTGTTAGAAGAACGACCTCGCCCAATCGTCGCTTTCGAACTTATGTCGATCATCGAAAATGTCGAAGCGCGAGAAGAGGTAGGGCGAGACATTCAAACGATTACGAAACAATATGACGCCCCATTCGTCCAAGTCCCTTACTTGAATGACAGTTTTGAGTTTGTGCAATGCTTACTTCGGTATATTAAAAATGCCATTCATCAAAAAGGATAGAATCGTTAATTTCAAAACAACGTAAAAAGTGGAAGGCGCGTGTGTGATACGCTCCTTCCACTTTTTATTATTGCATTTCCATATACATATAAAAGAGAAAAGCGACGAATGCGATACCGAGTGTGGTGAGTAATACTTTTACCCAACTGACCGGCGCTTGGCCGCTCACTTTCCCGGTTTGCCCGTTAATGATAAATTGATACGTCTTCTCTTTAAAACGGAAGGAAGAGAGCCAAATCGGAAGCAATAAATGTTTAAACGTTTCGTCCGAATACTCGGT
>JASLHQ010000217.1 GCA_030152265.1 Savagea sp. | reverse complement strand
AAAGTACATTTATTTTATCGACCGTCGTCGCAATTGTAGGAGTGTTACTATCTCCTTCTATTTTCTCCATCTTTTACTCGAACTTCAAACAGTTTGAACATGGTATGTTTATTGCGGTATGGACGGCAATTCTTTATTTCTCATCTTTAATCTTCGTAGGAGTGAACGCTGTATACGAAGGCTATTTTGATGCACAAAAGAAATTTTCGTTCTCCGTCTTTTCTCAAACCGTCGTCGTTCTCTTTACAATCGCTTTCGGTTTATTATTCCACGATCAATGGGGCATTTTAGCTTTCCCGATTGGTTATCTCGTAGGAACTGCTGCGAGTTTAGTCATTAAACTTGTTTATACGACACCGAAAAAGTTTATTAATTGGCAACAAAAAATTGACCGTGAAGAAGTGCGTCTATTTTATAGCATATTTTGGCCGGTCGGATTAACCGTTGCAGTCGGACAAATTAACTTACTCGTCAATATGTTCTTCTCCGCTCGTTTAGGAGACGAAGGGATTATTTCGAACTTGAACTACGCCTTTCGCTTAGTGAACATCCCCCAAGCGATTTTCGCTGTGACGATTGCGACAATGGTTTTCCCAATCATCGCCAAAGCTCACGGTGAACGTAATATGAAAGAGTTCAAGATCGGAATTGAGAAAGGCTTATTATTTTTGCTCATCTTTTTAACCCCAGCTCTAGCAGGGATGGTTACGTTAATGGATGAATTGGTAGAACTCGTTTATCAACGTGGAAAGTTTACAGCAACGAGCACAAGCATCGTTGCCTCTTACTCTATTCTTTACATCGGTTCTACGTTCTTCTATTCGATACAAGCTGTCATCGCCAAAGGTTTTTATACGTTAGAGAAAGGACATTATATGATGAGAATCGGTGTGTTATCGATCGTGCTTAATATCATTTCAAACTGGATTTTCTCTCAACAGTTTGGAGCACAAGGGATCGCGATTTCAGCATCTGTCGTCGCTTTACTCTACTCACTCATCACATTTACAACATTTTGGAAACTTGTCGGAGGCTTGAATCGTCGTTACTTATTGAAGAACACATTACAAGTCGTCATTGCAACAATTATGATGACGATTTTAATTACAATTGCGGATCGTTTTACAGATATCGCAGAGTTACCACCGCTCTTGCACATTTTGACAATTGCTTTACCAGGTGTCATCATTTACTTCGGTGTACTCATGTTATTTAAAAATGAATTTGTTAAAACGATCATATCTAAAGGAGGAAGTTCATCGTCTATTCGATGATTACACATGACTTATGAAAACAACGCTTAAACAAATTGCCGAGCGAATGAATCGCATCGACACATTCTCACCTTACTTTTTCTTACCATTTATTTTGATGCTTTATTTCTTTGTTAGTTTATTTGATTTCCACCGTTTTGAACTTTTTAATGTAACGGTTTCAATTTGGCCAGCTGTCTTCGTAGCGCTCGCTAGTTATTACGTAACAGTGTACTTCGTGGATAAAAAAGGTTGGACATTCCCTAAGTTCGGGCTATCGTTTTTACGTGGCTATACGATGTGGGCGATTTATTTATTAGGCCTCATCGGTCTTGTAGCGTATGTCTCAATGATTGCGGGTGGAGACGTCGGAATTACCGACGAATCGATTCGTCGTAATCTAGACCCTAAATTAAATTTCCTGAGCCAATTGCTTTGGTTCTCGACTATGCTCATTATCTCGTTAAAAATTATTCAAGATGAGAACATGTCTAAAGGAAAACTACTCATGTACGGTGCACTGTATGGTGGATTAATGTTCTTATACTTGTTAATGGGCTATCGTACACCAATTATCGTCATGCTCTTTACAGGTCTCATCATTTTCCACTACGTCGTGAAAGAAATTAAGTTGACGTGGTTCTTAGCAACATTATTCATCATCGGTGTCTTCTTCTCGTTGTTCGGATTTTTCCGTGTCATCTCGGAAGATACGACACTTGAATTTAACTCTCGCGAACAACCAAATGTCGAATTAACAGACGAAAAGGAAGAACAACTAATCACCGTCGAACAAAAAGTAAACTCCGTTCCGAAATGGATTCGCTCTTTAAACGGTGAAGCTGTAACAGGGCATATCGTTTTAAGTAAAATTATCGAATATACGCAAGAAGAAGGATATTTAAATGGTGAAATTCACGCTGGAATTTTCGCTACATTACTTCCTGGTGAACAAACATCACCGCGTATGAAAGTGACAGAAGTCGTCAACTCATTAAGTGTCGAAGAAGGGAAATACATTACACGTCCGACACGTACGACGACGCCGACTTACATCGGACAATTGTTCTTAGACGGTGGGTACTTACTCGTCGCTCTCGGATTTGCCTTTTACGGATTTATCATCGCATTGCTTTACAACCAAGTAAAAAATGCGGGAATTCGCAGTTACCAATCTGTCGCATTCGCATTCGTCTTAACGATTTTCACAGTGACGATGCATACAGGATTGCTCGATTTAATTTTCGTCTTAATGATCGGATTTGTCATTTTGACTGCTTCTATTAATCAAGCACCTAAAAAGAATCATCAATAAAAAATGTGCGCGAACGATTCCTAAAATGGAGTCGTTCGCTTTTTTGCCTTTCCCTTTTCTCCTCTCTCCACTACAATAAAAAGTACGATGTTTAATCGATTCATTCGAAATATGGAAAAGGTAGGTTTTTTTATATGGATCCACAAAAACGATTTCGTTTAGAAATAGAAGGGGTTCGTGCCATCGCGGCTCTACTCGTTGCCGTCTATCATATTTGGCTCAACCGAGTTTCTGGTGGGGTCGACGTCTTTTTCATTATGTCTGGATTTTTAATTACGACTTCCCTTCTTTCTATGCATAGAAGACAAAATGGTATTTTTATTTTTCAATACTTAGTCAAACTTTGGAAGCGCTTAATCCCTTCTTCATGGTTTATCGCGCTGATCACATTTGCCTTAAGTTATTTTTTAATATCTCCTCATACCCGTCCGCAATTTTTTAACGAATTAATTGCAGCTCTTTTTTACTTTGAAAACTGGCGACTCGCAACAGATGCCGTCGATTATTTAGCTCAAAATAATGAAGCCTCTCCGTATCAACATTATTGGGCGCTCAGCATTCAATTTCAGTTTTATATCATTTGGCTTCTTTTATTTAAATTTAGCTCATCGGTGATCAAAAAGATGAATGCGCTTTCATTTCGTTCGCTCATCTTAATTTTTTTAATTCTTTTATCCGCTTGTTCTTTTGTATACTCTATTTATTTAACGAATGTGAACCAACCCGTCGCGTATTACTATACGTTGACGCGAGTGTGGGAATTCGGGCTCGGTGGGATTTTAGCTTTAACGATTCATCACATTACTTTGCCTAAAGTGATGGCTTGGCTGTTCGGTTGGATTGGATTAATTGGGTTATTAATTGGCGGACTCATTTTCCAAGTATCGACGGTGTTTCCTGGATATGCAGCGCTTTGGCCGACATTGTCAGCCATTCTTATTTTACTCGCAGGCAACACGAGTCAAAAATGGAGTGCTTACAATATTCTTGCATCAAAACCACTCGTTTCATTCGGTAAAATTTCGTATGCCTTTTACTTATGGCATTGGCCGATTTTAATTTTATTTTTACAGCATTTTGAACGCGGTACCGTTTCGCTCAAAGCTGGACTTATCATTATCGTATTGTCGATCTTCCTCGCCTATTTGACCATTTATGGAATTGAAGACCCTATACGTAAAATACAATCAACTGTCCGACAAACCGCTATCCGTCTCGGCATTGTAATGGTGGCTGTCAGTTCATTATTAACAGTGTATGCGTTTACGGTATTACCTCCGGCGCACGTTCAAGTTATTTTAACGAATGATCACCCTGGAGCAAGCATTCATCTAACGGATATGGATCCGACCATTTATCGCGAAAACTACATTCCACAACCTGAACTTGGAAAAATCGACGCTTCTTCCGTTTACGAAGACGGCTGCTTTCAAGTTGACGGTCACACGGACATTATTTCTTGTGAGTATGGAGAAGTGGACGACCCTGTCGCAACGATTGCACTTGTAGGTGGATCGCATTCTGTCCATTGGCAACCGATGCTTGAGCAATTCGGAATCGACAACAATGTGAAAATTACAACTTATTTAAAAGGACGTTGTCGCTTTAGTTTAGAAGATACGAGTGACCACCCTGAATGTTTAGACTGGTTTGCCCTCGTAATCGAAGAACTGATTGACACACGACCTGATTTAATCTTTACAGTAGGCGATATCGGGCGTTATGAAGGGGACACATTACCTGAAGGATTTAGCGATGCGTGGCGCATTTTTGAAAGAGCGGATATTCCACTATTTCTCGTACGTGATAATCCGTGGTATCGTTACTCCGTACAAGGTTGTGTGCGCAATGCAAAGGAAAATGCAAATGAAGAGTGTAAAACGCCACGCCATGAAATCGTACGAGATCCGAGCTTATTGAGCACTGCTAGTCACATTCCGAAAAATGCTACAATTTTTGATCCTACAGATTACTTTTGTGATGAAGAATTTTGCTATCCGATTATCGGAAATGTTGTGACACATTCAGATAATAACCATATTAACGCATCATTCGCTCGCTCTATGACACCGTTATTCGAACGACCACTCCTCGATGCCTTACAGCAAAACCATTAAAATACGATTAAAAAACGCATGAATGAGTTCATGCGTTTTCATTATTTCTTGGGCAATACGTGAGATTGGCGACGTGTCAACTTTCCTACGACATATTCTCCGAACGGTAAAAATGATATCAACTTCGCGACAACGATACAAAAACTAACCGTCCATATGACGATGAGTGGCCAAGTTAATTTCAACGTCCAATCTTGACGTATAAAAATACCACTCGTCATGCGAAGTACTTCCCAATGCATTAAATAAATAATGAACGAATACCGACTCAATACTTGAATGAGTTTGAAATATGGTAACTTTTGTGCCCAAGCTAAAATGACAGCCGTTGCGCTAAAGACGAGTGGAATTAAGTCGAGACGTCTCGAATGAATCTCGGTTTCGCCTAATACGTAATGTAAATATACATACAATACACTCAAACCTAGCGCTAAAAATGTCCAATAGCGATGACGATATAAAGTGGCCGCCACTCTTTCATAATGCTTCCCAATCAAATAAGCAATTGCAAAATATCCGAGCCACCCCGTAATCGATAAACGAAATAATGCGATATTTTCTTCAATCCACGGAACAGGTAGCTGTATCACTACATGATGAATGAAAAAAAGCAAAATCGCTAAAGTGATCCACACTTCTTCTTTCCACTTAAAATGTAAAATAAGCGCATACAATATGTACATTTGAACGATGACAAGTACGAACCAACCGACATATTCCCCTAAAAAAATATTTCGAATGATCGTCTCTCCTAATAAACCATTTTGAAATAAATGCTCTACAATCATCGCTGAAACGATAGACCATGCGATAAAAGGCAAAATTAAAAAAGATACTCGCTTTTTCCAAAAGTATTGAGGCAATGCATTCGGATAGCGATTTGCCATAATGACGATAGATAATAAAATAAATGTAGGAGTAGCGTAACATAATAAAATTCGAATGAAATGTAGGAGTTCACTATCTCCATAAAATGGGCGACGTAATACAATCCATGTAGAAGTATGTAAAGATACAATACTTAAACATGCGATGACACGTAACCAATCCCACTCGCGAACCATAATCAGTCTCCTTTCTTATAAATTCCTTAACCATACATGATAAATGACTTCATATTTAAAACAAGTAAATCGAAAGTTGCTTGCTTTTCTTCACTATCTTCTCCAAAATATGAAGAGACACTATTGAATTCATGAGAGAAAGGAATTTTTGCATGTCAAAACGCGTCTCAACCTTATTAGCTATCGTGGCAATTGTACTGATCTCTTTTGCTTCACATATTTATTTTTTTATTTATAAAGTACCTTTTTTCTATCCGTATAGCGATGCTTTCGATCAATACATCGTATTCAAACATTTTTTAATGGGTCAATACGGTACTGGTAATTTTGAATGGTCATGGGCTTACGGATTAGGCGGAGATATTTTCGCTCAATTCATTTACTACTATGCGACTTCTCCATTTCTTTGGTTTTCTTTATTATGGAAAGCAGAAACGTTCGAACAACTCACGCAAGTATCACTTTATTTAAGTTTACTTAAATTTATTTTAAGCGGAACATTATTTTACGCTTTTATGAAACAGTTGAAGCGTTCAACGATTTCTTCCTTAATCGGAGCATTTATTTATATCGGATCCACTTACCTCATTCGCCGCTCTTTCACAGATGACTTTATGGCGGATGCTTTCGTCTATTTGCCACTCGTCATGATTGGAATGGAACGACTGTTTCAAAAAGGACGACCGACTTTATTTATCGTCTCTGTATTTATTATGGTTCAGTCTAGTTTCTATTTCGGGTACATTACGACGATTTACTTAATCATTTACACGCTCGTTTCATTTTTCACTCGCCTCAAGGAAGATGTGTGGATTTCGAAATGGACGAACGGTTTGAAAGTAGCGGGTTATTACATACTCGGGCTGTTGCTCGCTTCGTATAGCTTCGTCCCAGCGATTTATCAATTTTTAAATGCGTATCGTTTTGATAAAGAGCATCTCGTCGCTTGGTCGTATCGCACAGATTTTTATTTCAATATGCCAGTCGGTGTATTTTTGACGATTTCGACAATTACGATACCCGTCATTACATTATTTTTCTTACTCATTAGCGTAACGAAAAAGCATATCGTTCCTCTTCGTTTTATTTTGATGGCATTCATTATGTTGCTCTTTTATCAAATTCCGAAAGTGTATTCGATGTTTAATGGATTTTCAGCACCGAGTTCGCGTTGGGTATATTTATTAATCTTTTCAATCGCTATCGTTTCCGTTTATGTCGTAGATGCAATCGCCGAAAAGAAAAAAGTTCACCCTTTCTATTACATCGTTTATTTAGCTTTCTTCGGATATGCGTACTGGTGGACGGAAGGTTTCCCGCAATTTTTAGAACTTCCTTACGGAAAGCTTTTACTAGCGATTCATGTCGTTATGCCGATCATCTTTTACATTCCGAAGCTTTCGCCGACGACGAAACGTGCTTTCACGATGTGTCTCATTGCAGTCGTTGTGACGATGCAGCAATTTTATTTTTTATTAACTTTCACTTTCGCACCTGAAGGTATTTTAGAAAAGATGGACAAAACATATCGAGACGAAAACTACTTACAAGCGGAGCAACGAGTCGCTCAATATGTAAAACAACAGGACGGTTTTCAACGCCTTCAATATTACGAACCGTACACGTTCCAAACGCAAGGATTCAATAAACATAATTTAGGTTTATTGTTCGATGTACCGACGACTGCTTCGTATCACAGTTTACTGTCCCAACAAGTCGGTCGCTTTATTTACGAAGACTTTAAAATTAAACAGTTCGACTCACTCAGTCATTTTTACAATTTAGATGAGCGACTGTACATTCAAAGCTTTTTACAAGCTGATTATTTTGCGATTGAAGATCATTTCGCCTACCGTCCGAAAGGTTATACGTTAGCTGAACATATTGAAGACCAATACGTGTATAAAATCGACCATCCTTTCCCATTCGCTTACGTTCAAACGAATGCGGTTGCAAAAGAGGAATGGGATGATATGTCTGTCGGAATGCGCGAAATGTTGTTAACGCAAGCGTATGTTACAGACGACTCGACGACCTCGGCAACCGATTTTGATTTACCGACAACTTTATTCGAAGAAGCGATTCCTTTTGAAGAACATTTACGAGATGGTCTGTTACATGTTACAGGGGAAGAACAGTTTTCAATTCCGTTTTCAGAAGCAGTCGATGAACAAAATAACCTCATTTTAACGATGCAATTAAAAGAAATCAATGGAGC
>JASLHQ010000090.1 GCA_030152265.1 Savagea sp. | reverse complement strand
AATGTTCTTTGACAACTGGATATATGGAGTTGCATACGGAAATAAGAGCGAAAACCAAGCCCCTCGTATGCGTAAAATATCCAAGGTACTAAAAACATTGCGTATCAGTAGGGTTGGAATGCCCCGAATTCACGCTCGTGGAGAACACATAAGACTTGCTTGCAAGCGATGTTCGTGGAAGCGAGAAGCCCCCACTTCAAACGAAGTTAAGTGGTGGGTAGTTCACGATTTTTGTAACTGCATCGTCGTGATGCACGTCGGGCTGTCCGAATACGTCGTCAACTCCGCTTCTACTCGCTCTTCTCCAGATTCAATGAAAACCTGTAATGTTTGATCACGCGGTAGCCATAAATCGATAAAACCATTTACGCCAGTACTGTAATTGTCTTGATTTACAATGTTCCCTTTTTCATCTATAACAGTTACCGTAAATGTTTCATGAACGAGCTCTCCTTGACAACCGGTTAAGCTATGAATTTCACAATCGTGTGTGACAGTACGATAAGGAGCAATCGAGACGAAAAATTCATCCGTCGGAATCGGAATTTCCAGTTGCTCCCCCTCTTCTGTAATCCATAACGCTTCACCTGTAATAGACGCTGCCTCGCTCGCTAATTCTCGATCTCCATAAGCTTGAACAACATTTTTAAACTGTTCGGGAGTCCATGATTCATGTTGCGCCGCCGGTGAACAACCTACTAAAAACATCATCATCATAAATATCCAGCTATATTTTTTCCACACTATTTTTCGTCCTCACTTCATCATTTTTTCACTAGTATTACACATCTCGATGAAAGTTTAACGAATTTGTCGCTCGATTTTTGAATCTCGCATTTTTAAATGCAATGACGCTCATTGTTCAAAGTAAGTTTATGTAATACAAAAAATGAATTTTCAAATTACAATCGACGGGTTTTCTCGTTCTAGTGGATGAGGCAAAGAAAAATCGTGCGTCCACATTTCCACATTGGACGTTGTAACCGCCGTTGCACCAGCATTTAACGCTTCATAAGCTTGCGTGACAGTATGTAATAATCCACCGGTTAAAATCGGTTTATTCGCTTCAGATGCGATGCGCTTTACAAAATCAGGCGCCCGGCAAGGCATAATTTCTACGGCATCTGCTTGTAAAGTAGGCAAGTCGTCCATGAGGTGTTCGTACACTTCAGTGTCGATTAAAAACACACGTTGAATGACAAATAAGCCCGCTGCTTTCGCTTTTTTAATTGTTCCTGTACGTGTTGTGACGATGCCGAATGGTTTCACATAGCGCTTCATAAATTCAATCCCATCGCGATCCATATGCAATCCTCCTACTTTTTCGACATGGACGATGACGGGCAATCCGTGAGATTGAATGAAACGAACATATTGTTCAAGTGTCAACACATTTCCAGTCATCAAAAGGACAGCACTAACTCGCTCTTTTTCTTGCACGACTCGTTCTAGTTGCTTCGGGGATTTTACGGCAGCGACGAGGCGATGTTGCTGTAAACGCTCCATAAAATGACGATGTAATTTCAATTCACTCATTGTTTTCCTCCTATTTGTTCTCTTCTATTCTTTCAGTGTGCATGAAAGAACCGTTTAGCAACAAGGGCTAAACGGTTAATAAAAGGTTAAGTTTATGTTAATAATTGATGCATCGTTTCAATGATATAAGTCGGTTGAATATTCGTTCGAATGATATCTTGACGTTGAGAAGCTCCTGTTAAGACGAGACAAGTCGGAATATCGTGTTGCAATCCCATCGCAATATCAGTTTCTAAACGATCGCCGATAATGATAGCTCGACTGTTTTCACCTAACATTGCACGTAGATGGGTCACATAATAAGATGAAGGTTTTCCAACTACTTGTGCCACTTCTACTTCACTCGCCGTTGCGATTGCACTCGCGAGCGCATACGTATCGGCGATAAACCCTGTCTCGACAGGACAAGCGACGTCAGGATTCGTTGCGACTAAACGAGCGCCACCTCTTACCGCTTCCATCGCTTCGTTTAAAGTGGTATAGGTGAACTTACGATCTAATCCGACGAGAACATGTGTCGCTTCTTTCGGATTCGTTGTGAGCGAGACGTTTTGCGCTTCGCACTCTTCTCGTAGCGGTGCTTCTCCGACGAGAAATACACGCCCTTCTGGTTCAATGTCCCGAAAATAGCAAGCAGCGACATAAGAAGCGGTCATAATATCGCAAAGCGGCGCTTCTATCCCAAATTGAGCGAGGACGAGTTGACAATGCTTCCTCGTTTTTGTCGGGGCATTCGTTATAAACAGTACTCGCTTATCGTGTGCTCGCAACGTCTCAATCACTTCCTTTACGCCTGGCAATAATCGATCCCCAACATATATTGTACCGTCTAAATCGAAACAATAGGCATCAAATTGATCGAATGTCGTCATACGCCCTCCTTATTGACGTTCATTTAAGGCTGATCGCCAACGTTGTTCATCTTCTTTCAAAGCATGAAGCGGTGTGCCGGGCGCATATTCTAAAATGACGGTGCTGTTATTGTTTAACTGAACGAGCTCGTCCCATACCGCTTCCCAAGGAATCGTACCGTGCCCGATACGCCAATGATCGTCTCCTGTTTGGTCATTATCGTGTACGTGTAACGCAACGAGTCGATCTGACGTTTCACGAAGGAGAGCTGGAATATCCCAATCATTTAAATGCGCATGTCCCGTATCGATTAAGTAAGAAGCGCATGGATCGAGTGTTTTTACAAATTGCACATATTCCGCTTGTGTAAATAAAGAAGAACCGTTATAGCCGACGTTTTCAATGCCGAGCGTAATGCCGAGAGGTCGTGCTACTTCACATAGTTGCTCTATTCCTTCTTTCGCACGCTCCTTCGCCACTTCTTTCGAAAAAACAGGAGAAAATGTAAAGCCAGGATGAATGACGACATGTTCTGCGCCAATCGCATGAGCGAAACGAATTGACCTTTCATACTCACGAATCGCTGTATTGCGCGTCTCTCGGTTCTCGCTCGTCATATTAATATCCCATGCGGGTGGATGAACGGAATATGCCACATCGAAAGCGCGCAATTGTTGAATGAGTGACTCCCATTCTTCTTTTATATTTTCCCATTCTGGGCCGTCGATCATGAGCTCAATCGACTCGGCACCTGCTTCTATTAATGCTTGAATACTCGCTACAATTGGCTGCGATAATGTAATGAGTTGTGAATAAGCGATTGTCATTATTGTTCCTCCTCTAAAAAATGTGTAGGGTAACCGAGGGATAATGTCGTCTCTCGGTCAAAAAAGTGCATTCGTTTTGATTCCGTCGTTAAATAAACCGTCTCACCTTGCGTCCAATTTCGGTACTCATGTAAAGCGATCCATTCCACACCCGCAATGTCGACATAAACCGCGTATGTATCGCCGTGATTTTCCACATATTTCACCGTGCCACATAACGCATGTTCCTTCTGTTCTTTATCAATCGAAAGATGTTCCGGACGCACGCCGAAAGTGAGTCGCTTTTGAGATATTCCCGCCAAATGACGTCGCCACGCTAACGGAAGAGGGAGTCGTTGCTTTTCTACTTGGATGACGTCGTCAATGATGCTCACGTCGATGACATTCATCGGAGGCGACCCGATAAACGTAGCGGTAAAGATGTTGCGCGGCTGATGGTACACTCGCTCTGGTGTATCTAACATTTGCAATTGCCCTTCATACATAAGGGCAATTCGTTCCCCTACCGTCATCGCTTCCACTTGATCGTGCGTAACGTAGACGAATGTTTGACGATACGCTTCATGAATATTGACGAGCTCCTTTCTCGCAGTCGCTCGCAACTTCGCGTCCAAATTCGACAAAGGTTCATCGAGTAAAAAATATTGGCTTTGCTTGACGATCGCTCGAGCTAATGCGACACGTTGCCGTTGTCCGCCTGATAAATCTTTCGGCAAACGATCTTCATATCCTTCTAATTTCAACATGCGCACCGCTTCATTTGCTCGTTTTTTCACTTCGTCTTTCGGCACACGTTGAACGCGCAATCCGTACGTAATGTTTTGCCAAACGGTCATATGAGGATAGAGCGCATAGTTTTGAAACACCATCGCAATATCACGCTGCCCGCTCGGCACATCATTGACACGCTCGCCACCCATATATAAATCCCCCGTCGTCAACGGTTCGAGCCCCGCAATCATCCGTAATGTTGTAGATTTTCCGCATCCGGAAGGCCCAAGTAATATAAGCCGTTCTCCTTCTCGTATCGTGAAATTTAAAGATTTTACAACTTCTGTTTCTCCGTATGATTTACTCACTTCATCAAAGCGAATTTCTTTATTCACGTGCATCACCTCATCTTATTTAATTCCGGACGATGTAAACGTACCGATGATATATTTTTGAAACGTTAAATATAATAAAAGAGGAATAATCATCGTCACGACAGCGACCGCCATAGCGACTGTAAAGTGCGTGCCTCCTTCTGAACTCATATACATTTGCAAAGCGAGCGGTAACGTATATTGCTCGACCGACTTCAACATTAAAACAGGCCAGACGTATTCATTCCAAGACAAAATGAAAAACCAAATGCTCGTCGACGTCACGGCTGGCTTGACGAGTGGTAACACGATATCTTTCATAATGCGGCGGTGAGATAAATTATCGAGGCGTGCAACTTCAATTAGAGACATCGGAATCGTTCGCATCGACTGATGTAATAAAAAGATCCCGATCGCATCCGCTAATTGAGGCAACATAACTCCCACTAAATGGTCAGACAATCCGATATCCGAAATGACTAAATAGTTCGGAATCATCGTCACCGAAAACGGAATGAAAATCGTAGCGATAAATAAAAAGTACAACACATCTTTTCCTTTAAACTTTAAAAAGACGAACGCATACGCTGCTAAAAAAGACGTGCACACTTTAAATAACGTGACACACGATGCGATTAAAAATGTATTGAATGTAATCCGAATAACATCCATACTGCCGAAAAAGATGCGGTAGTTTTCCAACGTAGGATTCCACGGAATAAAATTTAACACATCATTGTACGCTTCCTCTAACGGACGAAAAGATGAACCGATCGCAAACAATATCGGAAATAATAAAGTCGTAATGAACAATAAGAAAACGATATGCCAAGGTATGGTGTACCTCCACTTAGTTTGCATAATGAATCCCCCGTTCCACGAACTTAAATTCGAGCCATAATAAAATAAAGAAGATGAACATCGTTAAAATGGATAACGCTGCAGAATGCCCTGTCCGATATAATACGAATGCTTCGTGATACGCTTGATAAATTAAATTCGCACTACCGTAATAAGGCCCACCTTGCGTGAGAACTTTAATCGGTGTAAATACGTATTGCAGTCCTTGCACGATCGTAATGATGAGCACGTAAATCCCGGTCGCGCCACTTAATGGCAAGACAATTTGAACGAAAATGCGCCATAACGGGACGCCATCTAATTTTGCCGCTTCGATCACTTCACGGGAAATCCCGTTAACGGCCGCATATAAAACGATGAAATTGTAGCCGAATACTTTCCATGACGTGATGAGACTTAAGCCGACGATGACCCAACCGTCCAACTTACTCCATACAGGCATCGTAATTCCGAACGCTCCGAGTACGATGGCCACCGGACCAGATACTGGATTTAACAACCACATAAACAAAATCGAACCGACGACGAGTGAGATGACAGAGGGTAAAAATATCGCCCCTTTATAAAACCCTTTCCACCGATGTAAGACGAGATCGAGAACGAATGCGAAAATGTATGGAACGACTAAGTTCATCGCCAATAAAAGCACGATATAAAACAACGTATTCCGCAACACTTTGTACGTGATGGGATCCGTCAGTACATCTACATAATTTTGAAATCCTACAAATGTTTTCGTCGGTGCGACCATATTCCAATCAAAAAAACTTAAATAAATCGTATAGAAAAAAGGCCAAATCATAAATAAAGCAAAAATGATGAGAGACGGAAATAATAAGCCATACGCTTTCCACTGCTCATAAGATCGTCGTCCTTCCCATTTCGAAACATGCATCAATCGCTCTCCTCCTACATCTCCTCCTTCCGCTCTCTTTCGGCGAAAGGAGGTTTAACCTATCGTTGCTTATTTCAATAATTCATTAATGCGTTCTTCTGTTTCTTTCAAGCCTGTTTCGACGTCTACAGAACCGCCTAATATTTGATCGCGAACGTCTAATAACAACTGCTCTGCTTGTAAGCCAGCGTCTCCTGGGAAAGAAGTCCATGGAACGACACCGTCCATTTGATCAATGGCCGCTTTCATCATTTCGTTTTCTTCTAAAAATGTTTTCAATCCGTTTTCAGCTTCCGCAACGCCTTCACGTGGCGGAACATATCCTGTCCCTTCCGTCCATGCAGCGACGGATTCAACACTGTATAAAAATTTCATAAATTCCCATGCTGCACGTTGCTGTTCTTCTTCTTTTGCTGTGATCGCTAACATCGCTCCTCCTGCAGGAAGTCTCACTTCTTTCCCTTCCCATGTAGGTGACGGTACAGTTGCGACATCGAAACGTGCGTTATCTTGAATTTGCATGCGACGCGCAATTGTCGTGTACACCATCGCTACATTGCCATCAATAAAACTTTGTACGCCTTGATCCCAAGGGACGTGGAGAGCCGTTTGATCTTTTACGACCATATACCTAAGCAATGAATACGCCTCAATGCCTTCTGCTGAAGCGAATGTCGCTTTCCCGTCCGTTAACATACGTGCACCATTACTTTCCAACAACGCTTGTGTCGCCCAGTTATCAGCAGGTTCTTGCATGTAAAATCCGTGCTTTCCTGTCTTTTGTTGAATCGTATTCGAAAATTCTCGTACTTCTTGCCACGTTTTCGGACCTTCTTCCGATACACCCGCTTCGCGTAATAAGTCACGATTGATATATAAAACCGGTGAACTTAATGAATACGGAATTCCTACTTGAACACCTTCTGCATTTTTCGCTAAATCCATGACGTTCGGTAAAAAATGGTCACTTAAAAATGTCGCATCTTCTTCAAAATGTTGGTCGATAATCGTTTGAGGTGAAACAAATTCAAAGTTGTTCGAAAAATAGTCTAAAAATGACCAACCGACTTGGATAACCGCAGGCGCTTTTCCTGATGCGGCTTCCGCTTGTAAATTTTGCATTAATCCTTTGTACATATCCGGGTTGTATTTAGCGATCACTTCGACCGTATCGCTCGTTTCATTAAACTCTTTCACTAAAGCGTCCACTGTTTGGCCACCTTGTGTTTCAGCATTCACATGCCAATATTCAATCACTGTTTTTCCTTCTGCTTGTTCCTTGCTTCCTTTTGAATCTCCGCCACAAGCGCCTAGAACGAATAACGCCATCAGCAATGCGCCAATCATACTCCATCGTTTCACTTCAATTTCCTCCTCAGTTATACATATTTATCGTGTGCGTGATGCGTACCGACGATCCTCCTTTCAAAAGACGAACAAAAAGAGACCACAAATGACACGTTCGCCTCGATACATCGAGGGAGCGTGCGATTTGTGGTCTCTCTGTCGCGCCAGTAGTTGTTTACTTGTATTTTTATCTTATCAATGTTTTGTAAAGGAAGTATGGTCCTTTTATTAATAGTTTGTAAGTTTACTCATTCATCCACGATGTGTCGACGAGCCATCGGTTTCCGGTTGCGGCTTCGACTGCGTGAATGGCGCCGTGGGAAGCGGGGAATTGTTCGCTTATGCCTCGCAC
>JASLHQ010000186.1 GCA_030152265.1 Savagea sp. | reverse complement strand
ATCCGTCTTAATCGGCTCTCCTGGCATCGAAACGTTATTCGCTTGGATCGCTTGGACGATATCCGATTGTGCGAGACGATTTTTTTGTAACTCTTCTTCGTTCAATACGACTTTAATTTCTTCTGTCACTTTCCCTGAAACGGTAACACTTGCGACACCTTTCGTACGGCGTAACTCCGTTTCAAGTTCTTCGGCGAGCGGTCGAATATCGACATCTTTATCCGTTGAACGCAATGTCAATTGAATGACCGGGAACTGCGACGGGTCAAACTTCATAAAGCGCGGCGCTGAAGCCCCTTCAGGCATCGGCACTTGATCGACGCGTTGCATAATGTCTAATTGCACATCATCAATGACGGTCGACCAGTCAAACATGAGCAAAATGAAGTTCGAACCTTCTTGGGAAATCGACTGCATCGTCTTTAATCCTGGTGCGGTCGATAAACTTTGTTCCAGTGGCTTTGTCACTTTTTCATTCACTTCTGTCGGCGAGGCGCCGTCATAGTTAGATACGACGACTGCGACAGGAGGATTTAATTCTGGTATTAACGTCACCGGTATTTTGAAGAAAGAGACCGCTCCTAAAATGATGACGAGGAACATTGTCACAATCGTAAAGACCGGACGCTTTATCGAAAACTCACTAATTTTCATATCGGGTATCCTCTCTTTTTAAGCATTACTTATCATTTTATGCAAACTATCCTCTCAGTTCAACGAACTACCCTTCAAAAATACGCGATGTAACAAATTCGTCATACTCTCTGTACATATTTTGTACTTACAGTAAACTGTAAAGACGAATGTCTGGATATTTATCGTTGAACCAGCGTAAAGCGAACTCATTTTCAAATAAGAAGACGAGGTTATCGTATCGGTCTTTCACGAGCATAGAACGAGGACCTGTCATCGCTTCTGTCACATCTTCCTCATTTTCAATCCAGCGCGTCACTTTTGAACCGATCGGTTGCATTTGCACTTCGACATTGTATTCATTGCGCATGCGATGTTCGAACACTTCGAACTGTAATTGTCCGACCGCTCCGAGCATCACTTCTTCTGTATACAATGTTTTGTAATATTGAATCGCACCTTCTTGTACGAGTTGCATAATTCCTTTATGGAACTGTTTTGATTTCATAACGTTTTTCGCGGACACTTTCACGAATAACTCTGGCGTAAATTGTGGTAGTGGCGCAAATTCATAATTGCCTTTTCCACCAATAATCGTATCGCCGATCTGGAAGTTTCCTGTATCGTACAATCCGATAATATCACCAGGTAAAGCAGTATCGACCGTTTCACGATCATCCGCTAAAAACTGTGTCGTTTGTGCTAATTTAATATTTTTATTTAAACGAGGTACGTGTACGCTCATCCCTCGTTCGAACTGTCCTGAAACGATACGGACGAAAGCGATGCGGTCGCGGTGGCGCGGGTCCATATTCGCTTGAATTTTAAAAATAAATCCAGAGAAGTCATCGTCCATCGGATCTTTCATCTCTTCTGATTTTAATTCACGTGGCTGCGGTGGTGGCGCAAACTGTAAAAACGTTTCTAAAAACGTTTGGACACCGAAGTTCGCGAGCGCACTTCCGAAAAATACAGGTGTTAATTCACCTTTTGCGACACGCTCTACGTCGAACTCATTGCCCGCTTCATTTAAAAGCATGACGTCTTCCATCGCTTGTTCATAATAACTCGTATCCATGAACGCATCATGAACTTCCGGTTCTCCTTCGTCATTTAAAGCGATAAAACGTTGTTCGCCTTCTGCACGTGCTCGTTCAATTCGGTTATTGTAGCGATCGATGACACCTGCAAATTCTTTCCCCATACCGATCGGCCAGTTCATCGCATACGATTCGATTTCTAACACTTCTTCTAAGTTTTCCATCAATTCGAGCGGTTCGAGTCCTTGGCGGTCCATCTTATTCATAAATGTGAAAATCGGAATACCGCGCATGCGACATACTTGGAACAATTTAATCGTTTGTGGCTCGATCCCTTTCGCGGAGTCGACCATCATAACTGCAGCGTCGACGGCCATTAATGTACGATACGTATCTTCCGAGAAGTCTTCGTGACCTGGCGTATCCAAAATGTTGACACGTTTCCCGTCGTAATCGAACTGCATGACGGAAGATGTGACGGAAATTCCACGTTGTTTTTCAATTTCCATCCAGTCACTCGTCGCAAATTTTCCGGTCTTTTTTCCTTTTACCGTTCCCGCATCGCGAATCGCTCCACCGAAGTAAAGCAGTTTTTCTGTCATCGTCGTTTTCCCTGCGTCAGGGTGAGAAATAATCGCAAATGTGCGTCTTGATTCAATATCTTTTTTATTCATCCGTATACTCCTTCTATTTAAAAAACACCTTGAGTGCACTTTTTGCCCTCAAGGTGACAAATCGTTTATTTTGTAAAATATTTGTTCGCTTCATCTAAAGCAATCGCCGCATCGGAATGTGGTAATTTTTCATTGCCGACGACTTGGAAGTCTTCATGTCCTTTACCCGCAAAAATAATAATGTCATTCGGATTCGCTTCTCGTACGATATGGCGCACCGCTTCTTCACGGTCTCCAATCGTCGCATAACGATCATGCGTCATCCCTTTTTCAAGTTCAGCTAAAATCGTCTCTTCCCCTTCAAAACGCGGGTCGTCCGTCGTCAATACGACGTAGTCTGCAAGGGACGCTTTCTCCGCCATGACGGGACGTTTCGCTCGGTCGCGATTGCCGCCAGTGCCGATTAAAAACAATAGACGTTGCGAAGCTTCTTTATAAGGTAAAATCGCTTCAATCGCTTTTTCAATCGCATCCGGTGAATGTGCGTAGTCGACGTATAACGTGATCGGTAAATCTGTCTCCACTTTTTCCATGCGCCCTTTAATCGCCGTTACTTCTTGAATTTTTTCAATAATAGCTGGCCATTCATAGCCGCGACTATGTACCGCGAGCATCGCTGCCACGACGTTTAATACGTTGAAATCTCCAACGAGTTGCGTCTTCACTTCGAACGTCTCTTTCGGTGTCGTCAGCTTGAAAATCGTATGCGCTGGATCCATTTCGATAATGTGCGCTCGGTACATCGCCTGTTCTGTAAATCCGTACGACCAGACAGGATAAGGCGTCATTTGACGGTAGCGCTCAGACCAAGCGTCATCCGCATTTAAAATGACATACTTTTCTTTCGTTACATCTTGCCCGAGTTGCGCGAACAGTAAACCTTTCGCATATCCGTAATGTTCCATCGTTCCATGAAAATCGAGGTGATCATGCGATAAATTAGTGAAAATCGCCGTATCGAATACGACTCCTGCAAGTCGTCCTTCAAT